>JAYTEU010000221.1:0-2545 GCA_043734985.1 Chthonomonadaceae bacterium | reverse complement strand
CGACCAACGATCCGCTCTGCATCCTGGCCACATCTGCGCACCACCACGCCGCCACCATCGCACTAAGGCCATCTGTCACTCCTTCGGGCCAGTCGGTCTGGATGAGGCCGTGGACCTTGAGCGAGCGGGCGAGCATCGCATTTTGATATGATATCTGAAATTTCGCGATGGAGCGGGCGCATGCCGAAGTTCCAGGCCAACCGCGGGGAGTATCAACTGGGCCGCTCCATCGGGGTAGGTGGATTCGCTCGCGTTTATGAAGCGACCGCCCCAGACGGAAGCGTCGTCGCGGCTAAGTTCGTTCCGAAGACTCCTGGCGCGGAGCGGGAGATGCTCGTGTCGGTAGAGCTCGATGGCGTTGTCGGGGTGGTGCCGGTCCTCGACACCGGAGAGAACACGGGGTTTTGGATCTTGGTGATGCCACGTGCCTCAGGCTCGCTCCGGCAGGCCATTGAGGCGGGTCCGCTGAGCTTCCCAGAAGCGCTGGATGTTCTTAAACAGGTCGCATCAGCCTTCGACGCGCTTCAAGGAAGGGTTGTTCATCGAGACCTGAAGCCAGAGAATGTCCTTCGTCTTGGCGGGACTTGGGCCGTGTCTGACTTTGGGATTGCGCGCTACACCGACGCCTCAACGTCTGCCGATACTCGGAAGTTCTCGCTCACTCCCCCATACGCCGCACCTGAACAATGGAAGTTGGAACGGGCGACTCCTGCGACGGACGTGTATGCGTTCGGAGTGACGGCATTCGAGCTCGCCAACGGCCATCGACCGTTTCCAGGTCCGGACTTCCGGGAGCAACACCTCAGTGCTGCTCCTCCTGCGAGCGGCGGCCCAGCGGCCCTTCAGGCGATTATCACCGAAGCCTTGTTCAAGCCTGCAGCCTCGCGCCCTACGTTCGCGAACATTGCGGCACGGCTGAATGGCCTTGATGTTGAACGCTCACCTGGTGCAGCGCTTCTCCAACTTGCCGGAGCTCAAGAATCGCAGAGACGAGCCGACGCTCAGGCTGCCGTTGCAGCCGCGGAGACGGAGTCGGATCGTCGGAAGCGACTGCTGGACGTTGCCAGGATCTCCATTGAACCGGTACTCGGAGCCATCCGCGAATCGGTCGTCAGTGCTGCGCCTCAGGCCGGCAAGGACTTCCCATTCGAGCTTAGCGGAGTGACGCTCGACATTGACCACGTTGAGAGCGTGGCTATTTCTCGTTCGGGGTCAGATCGGTATGACCTTCCGTTCGACGTGATCGCGACCGCCGCGATCGGAGTTCGCCAGCCTGAGGACCAGTGGCAATACTCGGGCCGCAATCACTCGCTTTGGTACTGCGACGCGAGAGTCGAGGGCGAATACCGGTGGTTCGAGACTGCGTTCATTTTCAGTATCTTTTCCGGGAAGCGAGGCCGATCGGATCCGTTCGCCATGAAGCCGGGCGACGGTGCGACCGCGGCCCTTTCGCCGGTGATGGGAACCGAGTATCAAGTCGCTTGGCCCTTTACCCCCGTAGACCATGGTGAGCATGCTGAATTCGTAGAGCGATGGATTAAGTGGTTCGGTACGGCCGCCACGGCGAAACTCCACCGGCCTTCGAACATGCCTGACCGCGACCCCTCGAACTCTTGGCGGGGGCGCTGAACGAAAGGGCCTAAGCCGCCAGTCTGCCAATCAATGCGTAACCGACTCGAATCGCTGGTCATAAGCGCGAAAAACGAAAGCCACAACCTTCAAGGCGTTCAGTTTCGGTCGGCCGACTGGAAGCCCAGCCTGCAAGCCTCGCGTCATTCCGCGAAGCAGAATCCCAGCTGAGCTCGCCTTGGCATGAACTCACGAAGTCTGTGGAGGCGCGTCCTTGGTTGGACTCTCAGGCGGCGGCGTCCATGGGTGCACTACTTGCGTGTCTTGCAGGCGGACATTAGTTCTGCGACTCGGCCTTGTCGTTTGGGACAATCTCAGTCCCTGCATCGTCCCGAACGTACGCATCGAAGCCAGTCATGGTCTGCTCCCCTTTTGCTGGCGCGCAAAGACGCGGCGTCCCGGAACTGGGCGTATGGGAAATTGAGACATGGTGGTTCTGGTAGGCCGGTCCTACAGACACCTAAGTGCCGCAGGCATCGAGTACACCAGTTCGTCAGTAAGTTGCGAGGAACGAACCGACACTGACTCGGCCCAGCGCGTACTACTCACGTCCAGCGGTTCGTTCTCACGGGCGTACCTAAGCTACGGCCGCCGCCGATTCAGCTACAACGGCGACTGCCTCTTCGATCACCCGCAGTGCATCGTTGACGTCGCTGCGCAGGCGGTCTGCCTCATCAGCGATGGCGTTTGCGGCCGTGTGGATGTCGGTCGCCTTCGTCTTGATATTGGTGATCTTCTTGAGACTGTCCCGGATGCGGCTCGCCTGGGCCAGGAGGCTCTCGGCATCGACGGTTCGCTCCGAAGACCGCACCTGTTCCAGCCGTTCGAGAGCGATGCAGAAGCGGACCGCCGTGACCAGGTGTTCAACCGTGGTGGCAACCCATCCGCCACATTCCACGGTGCCTTCGGACCACTC
>JAYTEU010000220.1:0-14364 GCA_043734985.1 Chthonomonadaceae bacterium | reverse complement strand
TGCACGCCTATCCAAGTTTTCCAGAAGCGGTCGAAGCAGCAGCGCTGTCAGTCCCAAGTTATCGCGGCAAGGTCGAGGGTATTTTAGACAGTCGATAATGCCGATTATTCAGGTCCAGTCCATGAAGAAGCGCTTACTGATAATAAATGTATGGCTCGCCTGCTGCTGCTCTCTTTGCAGCGGTTGCCTGGCCCAGAACGCTCCGACCGTCACGCCGAAGACGCGGGCGCTGTACAATTTTCTCGGCCAGATCCATTGGTTAGCTTTCCGACCGAATTCCACGGAGATAGCGGTCGGGCTTTTTGGCGTGAAGGACGGCGGCAAGGCCATCGTTTGCAGATCGTGGATCGATAAAGCCGTTAAGGACGCCACGCTCGATACAATGGCTTCGCCGTGCTTTTGCGTCGCTTACGATTCGGACGGTTCGCGCCTCGCCTGGTGCTCCTGGACACCGGGAAAGCAAATCCGGATTCAGGGACGAACCGGCGGCCCCAAGACCATCGATTGTGGAAAGGTCAACATCACGGCGATCGCCTTCGACCCCGGTTCAAAATCCACGATTGCCTCCACATCGACAGACGGTATAGTTCGGATCTGGAGCACCGACTCGCGCAAGCTGATCCGCAAACTTCCTTCAGGCAACAGCCGAGGGCTATGCGTTGCATACAGTCCGGACGGACGATATCTCGCCTCTTCCTACCGCAACAATCAGGTGCGTCTCTGGCGCAACGACGGCGCGGAACCCGATCCGACGATCTTGGATTCACACACGGGCCAGGTAGACTGCCTGGCCTTCTCGCCGGATAGCCGCAGGCTCGCGACCGCCTCGGCCGACAAGTCCATAATTTTGTGGGATTGTGAATCAGGAAAGCGCGTTCGCTCCCTCGGCAGACTTCATCTCGATCCCGTCACCTGCTTTGCATTCAGTCCGAACGGGAAGTACCTGGCCACCGGCGATAGGGCAGGAAAGGTCGTCTTCTGGAGCATGGAAAACTACCGTCCGCTCTCCATGTTCTACCCCCACCGGGATCCCGTTTACACGCTGGCAATCAGTTCGGACGGAGATTACCTTGCGACCGGTTCGCAGGATCGAAGCGTTAAGGTTTATAAGACTCACGACCTCGGTTATATGCTGGGGCATGTTCGGATCGTGTCCAAGAACGGTAGGGTCACGGCAAAGGTCGATGGGGCCGAGATCGATGTGAGTGACAATTATGAGTTGGCATTGTCGTCCGGCGCTCATGTGATCACCATTACCACCCTAGACGGCAGCAACTCGAAATCCTACCCGGTAGTGGTGGCGTCCGATACGGAAACCGCGCTAACGGTCGACATCAGCTCGGCTCTTGGCAAGCTGATCGTTGCTTCGAGCGAGTCCTCCGACGTGGCGGTTACCGGCGGTGCGGAGACGTCGCATCATTCCGTGAACGAACCGATCGAGAGACTATCGCCGGGACGCTACACCGTCACCATCACACCGAAGAAGCGCAAGTACGTTCCGCAGGTTCTGTCCGTAGAGATCCGAGCGGCGGAGACGGCGCGAGTCTCCGTTTCCCTCCAACTCGCGGCAGGTGATTCGTTACCGCCGTCCAATGTTGAAGCGCTACTGCAGACACGCACCAATCCTCGCGACGGCGCGGAGATGGTCTGGATTCCGGCGGGTACGTTCACAATGGGGAGAAAGACCGCCGACAGGGACGCCCGGCCGCCTAGAACCCTGACGCTCAGCGGCTATTGGATCTACCGGTATCCAGTCACCGTGGCGCAGTACCGCAAATTCTGCGATGCCACGGCCGGCACGCATAACGAGCGCAGAATGCCTGCCCCACCAAAGTGGGGCTGGATCGACGACCACCCGATCGTCCTCATATCTTGGAGGTCCGCGGCAGACTACGGCATGTGGGCGTTCGGCACCACACATCGCACTTTCCTGCCGACTGAGGCCCAGTACGAGAGGGCAATGCAGGGTTCCGCCGGAACGGAATATCCCTGGGGAGAGAACTTCTTCACGGATGAGTGCATCAATTCGATTCGACCGAATCATCCTATTGGAACGGCGAGTATCGGGAGCAAATCACCGAATAGCTGGGGGCTCTACGATATGGCGGGAAACGTTTGGGAGTGGTGCGCCGACTGGTACGACGCGGACGCCTACCGACGGACTGAGGGAAGTGAAGCACAGGAGGGCAGGCAGCGCTCGGTTCGCGGCGGAGCTTGGGACACGCGCAACTCCAAGATGTTCCGCACCGACTATCGCAGCAAAGCCGATCCGTCCGCCCAGACCCCCAACACCGGATTCCGCTGCGCGGCCGGATGAACACGAGCGTACAGTCGTGACATCTACTGCTCACGCTCCGACATCAGGGATGGCCCAACCGACGGGTAGCCCGGCGTCGGATTGTGCGGCTCGGCTCTGTCAGTTTGGGCGCGTGCTGTATCGTCGTCGTCAAGGTGTAGACGAAGAGAGAGTATGAATCCCAACCCGGCCGTTGTGGCAACGATCACGAGGAGGACGGGCACCTTTCCGAGCATAACAAACTGATACCGTTCGGGCGCGATCTGATGTACCAGGATACTACCCAGCAAGGGAAACATAGCGCTGGGCAGGTTTAGGAGGTTCAGGAGAGCGACGTACTTTGGCCGCTCATCCTGCTCCGTATGGGTTAGCAGAAAATGCTGCATTACAACCCAGATTCCACCGGCGACGAGGCTCCCTCCCGTCAGCAGGTAGACCAGCCCGAAAAGCCACGGCGACTTCGAGCCGATTGTGAGCGCGACAATGGGAGTGAGCATACAGACGAAAGCCACGCCCCGAACAGCAGCGGCGGGACTCTTTTTTTCGCTCAAGAACGCCCACACCGGCATCAGAAGCGCGACGCTAATCGCCTGAAGCAGTTGATACGAGCCCGCCCAGTCGTCGTGTAAATTAAAGCGCGCTTTCGCATAGGGCATGTAATACGGAAGAGCCGCCCAGCCTGAGTTCACGAGGAGCTGAATTACAACTAGCCGCGCGAACGTCTTGTCCGACCGAATCAAGTGCGGCAGTTCCGCCAGGTACTCCTTCAGGCTGGGACGCTCGGCGACCTTCAAGCAGTTAGCTGGTGCAACCGGTTCGTCGATCAGGAGCAGGCCGAGCGTCGATATTTGGAACATGAGAGCCGACAGCCCAACCAGCATGGTGTAGTTCAGCGGATAGGGCAGAGCAAGCATCCGCGTCACGATTTGCCACGCGATCAGGATGTTCAGCACACCGGCGCTCGTCTGAGCCGCCGAGAAAAAACGACCGCGCGTCTTCGAAGAAAACGCCCTCGCGACGATCTCCGTCCATGGCACTCCGCCCAATCCCTCACCGAGACCTACCAACGCCAGAACCCCGATCATTACCCAAAGTGCCACGGTTTTGCCGCCGGCAGTATCGGAACGGTAGATCACAAAGGGAAGGATGACCATGGGCAGGCGTGAAAGGCCGACCGCCCAGACCAGAAACGGTTTCTGGCGCGGCTTGCCGTGGACGATATATGCGACGAATACCTGGACGCCGTATTGTGCCGCGAACCGCAATGCGATGGAGAGACCAATGATTGCTGGGGTGGCGCCGAGGCTGACTATCAGCGCCATGAGGACCGTCATAGGGTCGGTAAACGCCGCCCCGACCCAGTAGCTAATAACATCGATCAGGAGGGCTACGAGATTGCGCTTGACCTGCTTTGGTTCGCGTTCTTCAGGGGCTTCCTGTGACATGCTTCAATAGTACCCCGCGAGTCTTGTAGTTCGCAAGACACGATTTTCATCTACGAATCCGCAGAGATTATAGCCGGAAAACGTGGCGACAGCCGCATTTCGTCGTAAATCAATCAATAGCCGGGACGACACCGTACCGATTCCCAGTGTGCAGAACCGACAGGGCGCGGTCGAATGCTGCTTCGACGTCCGCGACGGTACATGCCGAATGAATTTCGTCGCGCAGCCGTGAAACACCCGGAAATCCCGCAAGGTAGTGCGCTAATTGTCCGCGCAAATGCCTGACCGACCTGTCCTCGCCCAGACTGCCCGCGAGATCGGTTACGTGCTCGATTGCGGCGGCTATTCGCTCTTCCACGGTAGGAGCGGGCAGCAGGTCGCCCGTGCGCAGATAGTGGACCGTGTCGCGGATCAGCCAGGGATTTCCGATAGCGGCGCGCCCGATCATTATTCCGTCACAGCCCGTCTCGGCAAGCATGCGAGCAGCGTCCATCGGAGTCTTAACATCGCCGTTTCCGATAACGGGCTTGTGAACGGCGGATTTCAACTCCCGGATGAGATCCCAATCCGCCGCTCCCGTGTGGCCCTGAACCGCAAACCGGGCATGCAGCGCGAATGCCTGCGCTCCCGCTTCCTCAAGCCGACACGCAAGCCCTGCTGTCGCCAAATGCCCATAGCTCCATCCCGCCCTAGTCTTAACGGTTACGGGGACGGAAACCGCCTTGACGATCGCCTCTACTACGCGGACCGCGGTAGCCTCGTCGTTCATCATCGCAGCGCCGCCACCCGTCTTGCAGACTTTTGGGACCCAGCAGCCCATATTGATATCGATGATGTCCGCGCCCTCGCCCACCGCAACGCGCGCGGCTTCCGCCATGATCGCGGGATCGGCGCCGAAGAGCTGGACAGCCAACGGATGCTGATCGTCCGTCACATCGAACATGGACATTGTTCGGCGGCTGCCGTAGTGAATGGCCGCCGTGCTGATCAGTTCGGTGACAAGAAGCCCCGGACCGCCGATACGCTTGCAGAGGCGACGGAAGGCGCCATTGGTCACATCCGCCATCGGCGCTAGCACGACGGGAGGATCAATTCGTATGTCACCGACCAGATACCCTGAAGGGGCCAACGCGCCGGTATAGGATCGATCGATTAGCGCCGTCATCCGTCCCGTTTCACCGGCAGCCAAACCTGCATCGGTCCGGGTTCACGGTTTGCCCAGGCGTAATAGGGAATTGCCGTTATCGAAGCCCCGATGAACTCTGATTCATCGGTACCATGATAAGGCGCGTAGAGCGTCTCCTGCCTGTCTTCCGTCTGTGAAGCGACAGCATCGGCCTTGAGGGCGATTACCGCATGTCCGTCGATCTCCAGCCGGTCCAGGTTGAATTCCGTGTCCTCCAGCAGCGCCAAATCCCAGACGTCGGCACTCGAATGATCCGCCTGCTCCACGCAATAGACAAGCGGTCCCCGCTGAAGGGCCACTCTTCCATGATTGTTCGACACATGTGGATGGCTCTCAATCCACTCTACCGGCATGGGCAGAACGAGCCTTATAACGTCCCCAGCCTTCCAATTTCGTCGCAACGCGCGGTATCGCCCGGGTTCGCCCTGTAGTGCGTCGGTCGCATCCACGCCATTGACGAACAACATAGCCTCGTCTTCATTCGCCCAGAACGGTATACGCAAAAACACGCTGAACTCTTCACCGGGCGCGGAATCAACAGTTATGGTCACGTCTCCGCTCCAGGGATAGTCCGTCTCCTGCCGCAGCGCAATCGTCACTCCGCTTTGAAGTTCGATCATCGCAGAGGACGTCGCATACATGTGGACGAAGATACCATCGGGCGACGTGCTGTAGAAGTAACCGGACAACGACGCCAATAGTCGAGCGACATTCGGTGGACAGCATGCACAGCCGAACCACTCCTCGCGGCGGTGCGCGCCCCGATCCGCGAGCGGATTCTGATAGAAATATCGGGTTCCATCGAGCGAAAGACCGGGAAGCACCGCATTAAAGAGCGCCAATTCCATCACGTCGGCGAACTGCGGCAATCCCGTCAATTGGAGCATGCGCCAATTCCACATTACGCTCCCGATAGCCGCGCAAGTTTCCGTGTATGCACGTTCGTTCGGCAGTTCGTAATCGGCCCCGAATGCCTCGCCCTCCCAGCGCGAGCCCGCTCCGCCCGTTACATACATTTTTCGCTGGGTGAAGTTGGTCCACAGCGCATCCAGCGCCGGAAGGTAACCACTATCGCCGGTTTCGGCAACCACGTCCGCAGCGCCGCAGCACAGGTACATATGGCGCACCGCGTGGCCAATCATCTCCTTCTGTTCGGTAAAGGGCGCATGATCCTGATGGTACGGGCTGCCGCCAAGAATAGACGGTTTCCGACCCCGCGCCTCGATCATCAGCCGCGCCAATTCCAGATATCGCCGATCGCCGTCTATGCGATATAGCTCCACGAGGCCCATCTCGGCCTCTTCATGGCCGCACGCCCCGACCCGCTGTTCCGGCCCAAATATCTCGTACAAATGGTCGGCAAGCCGGTATGCCGCATTGAGCATAGAACGCTTGCCCGTGGCTCGAAAATGTGCCGCGGCCGCTTGAAACAGGTGCCCGGCGCAGTAGATCTCGTGCATATCCTTGAGGTTTTTGAACCGATCCGGTTTCCGCTCAAAAGTGAAATACGTATTCAAGTAGCCATCTGCTTCCTGCGCCGCGACGACCTCACTGATGATGGAATCGAGCTCCGCATCGAGACGCGGGTCCGGAAAAGCGGCTAGGGACCAGGACGCGGCTTCGGCCCATTTGTAGACGTCCGAGTCGTTGAAATAAATGCCCTGAAAATCGCCATTGATCTTGCCCGAAGCCCTGCGGAAGTTATCGATACGGCCCGTTTTGCGGCAATGTTCCAGTTGAGACGGGATCGTAACCTCGCGGTTCGCCAGAATCCGTGGCCACCAGAATGCGTCAGTGATCTGAACGGCATTCACGGAAACGGGCCTGAGTGTACAGCAGGGACTGCCGGACATATCCACGACCGGCCCGCCCTTTTTCAAGTCATCTGAAGTCGTCACCGTTATCCCCCGCTTTCAGCCACAATGGTGACAAATAATGCATGCACCGAATCGTTGTCCGTCAGTTCAGGGTGGAACGCCGTTGCCAGCCTGAAACCTTGCCTCACAGCTACAATCTTGCCCTCAAACGTCGCAAGCACTTCGACCGTCGGGCCGGTCGCGACCACGTACGGAGCCCGGATGAACACGGCGCGCAAGGCCTCCTCATTACCGGCCACGCTTATTGTGAGCTCGGACTCGAAGCTGTCCACCTGGCGACCGAATGCGTTGCGCGCAACCGTGATGTCCATGAGATCGAGCGTGAGTTGGTCGGGCCTGTCCGCGATGGATTTGGCCATCAGGATCATCCCGGCGCAAGTCCCGTAAACCGGCATTCCCGCCTCGACACGCGCGCGGATCGGCGCGACGAGCCCTATCCTGTCGAGAAGCTTCGACATCGTCGTGCTTTCGCCGCCGGGCAGTATCAGGGCGTCCACCGCGGCAAGGTCTTTGGGCGTTCGGACCTCAGCGGTCTTCGATTGCAGCCGCTCTTCCAGCACCTTGCGATGCGCTTCATAATCCCCTTGGAGCGCGAGAATGCCGATTGTCTTACCGATAGTTGTCGCCTGGTTCATGCCTGCTATTTTACCACAGGTCGGCGGGGCGCGGAAGACTAACCAACAGGTAGGCGGCCGGGCATACAGAGCGGTTGCCTGCATGGTTGCCGATATGCTATACTCAGACTGCTTCGCGGCGTCGTTCAATTGACCTTTCAGCCACGCCGCGCCAATTCGCCTCCGGCAACCGAGGAGACCCCGCTTGTCAAAATCGCGCGCGCCAAAGCAGAATTCACATGAGCCTTTCCAGATTGCCTCAACAGGTCTTCCTCCGATAATCGAACCACGCGATGTGATTGCGGAGCCGCCGCCTCTTATCCTTCCCGAACGAAATCCGATGCGTCCCAGCCTGCTCGATCCGATCGAACAGAGCGCACAGGACGCCGAAATCGATAGTGTGGTGAACCGTCTATTAATGACCCAGCCAGAGGAGCAGCTACGCATGTCCCCTACGGGAGAGTTTGACGCCGATATCGTCGTTATCGGCTCGGGGCCGGGCGGATACGTCGCCGCCATTCGCGCGGCGCAATTAGGCGCACGCACGGTATGTATTGAGAGGGAAGCCGCCGAGTTGGGCGGAACGTGCCTCAACTGGGGCTGCATTCCCACGAAGGCAATGATCGCCAGCGTCGAGCGGCTGCACCACGTCAAGACCGCGGCGGCAATGGGAGTGACGATTCAGGGCGAAATCGGATACGATTTCACGAAGATCATGGAGCGCAAGCAGAAGATTGTCACCACCCTGCGAGGTGGCGTGGGCCAGCTTCTAAAGAGCAACCATGTACGAACCGTTATTGGTTCGGCGAAACTGATCGATGCGAATACCGTCGAAGTCACCGGCGCCGATGGCAAACAGGAGCGCATCCGCACCAAGAACATGATCCTCGCCACCGGATCCGTCCCGATCATGCCGCCGATTCCGGGTCTTCAGCGCGATCCGAAGGATAAACGCGGAGAGAGTTCGAACGGCATATGGACGAGCGACGAGGCGGTCTACGCGAAAGAGTGCCCGAAACGGTTTGTTATGATCGGTGCGGGGGCCATTGGGCTTGAGTTTGCCTATGCCTTCCGTGGACTTGGCGCAGAGGTGGATGTCGTCGAGATCGCGCCGGAGATACTACCCGTCGGCGATCGCGAGATTGCGGCCGAGTTGCGAAAGAGCTTGACGAAACAAGGTATACGATTCCACGTCGCCTCCAAGGTAACAGCCGTCGAGCACAAGGGTTCGGTTCGCATCGTCACCGTCGAAACACCCCAGGGAATAAAGACCATTGAGACGGATGTCGTGCTCTGCGGCGCCGGCCGTAAGCCCTACTTTGAGGGACTTGGACTGGAGGCAGCCGGCGTCAAGGCAGAGACTGAGGGTCCGCTTGCCAAGCGCGGAGTGATCGTCAACGAATACCTTCAGACCAATGTCCCCAATATCTACGCGATCGGCGATCTGACAGGCAAGCTTCTTCTAGCGCACCTGGGCTCGCACATGGGAATCGTGGCCGCCGAGAACATCATGGGCCACAAGACCAGGATGGACTACCGTTCGGTGCCTGCCCCGATCTACACCTCCCCGGAAGTCGCCTCGGTTGGGCTTACCGAGGAAGAGGCTCGAACCGCAAACTACGATGTTCTTACCGGCCGATTTCCGTTCCGCCCACTTGGACGCGCCATGGCGCTTAACGAGCAGGAAGGCATGGTCAAAATCGTCGCCGACCGCAAGTACGGCGAGCTGCTCGGAGTTCATATTATCGGCCCCTATGCCACGGAACTGATCCATGAGGCCGTGATCGCGATCAAGCTGGAAGCGACGGTCGAAGAGCTTATGACCAACATTCACGCTCATCCAACGCTCTCTGAAGCCATCGGTGAAGCAGCCCTCGACGTTAAGGGCGAGGCCATTCACAAGATCAAGAAATAGGAACCTAACCATGACAAAGCGATGGCAAACCTTTTTCGGTGGCCTAATCACTCTTGCGCTCGCCGGATTAGCGGGCTGTCCCAGCCCGCCGCAGCAGGGTGCCGGCACTCCTCGCAGGACCCCTTCAGGCGGCTCGCCGTTCCGCGCGGCGCTGGTGGTCGATACCGGCGGCATTGACGACCGATCTTTCAATGCCGCCGCAAATGAAGGACGCAAGAAGGCGCAGGCCGACCTAGGGCTTAACGATCGATCGTTCAGTCTCATTCAGTCCAAGGCGAAAGCAGACTACAAGACCAACCTCACTCAGTTTGCGAGTCAGGGATACGATCTGGTGGTTGCCGTTGGGCAGAATATGGAAGACGCGCTGAAAGAGGTCGCACCGCAATTCCCCAACGTCAAATTCGCGATAGTCGACGGCACGGTCCCCGAAGGATCGACAAACTGCGCATCGCTGAAGTTTCGCGAGGAGCAGGGTACGTTCCTCGCCGGGTTCCTGGCCGCTTCAATGAGTAAGACCAAGAAGATCGGATTCGTTGGTGGCGAGGAGATCGACCTGATCAAGAAATTTGAGGCAGGCTACCGAGCCGGCGCCAAGACCGCAGGTTTTGACCCGGAAAAGCAGGTAGTGCGCGTCTATACGAACAATTGGGACGACGTGACCAAGGGCAGGACAAACGCGGAGCAGGAGTTCGGCAACGGAGTGGATATTATCTTTGCCGCGGCCGGCAAGGCGGGACTCGGCGTCATAGAGGCTGCCAAGGCAAAAGGGCCGGGCTTCTACGCAATCGGCGTCGACCAGGACCAGGATGGGATCGCGGAAGGCCGCGTCCTAACCAGCGTGGTCAAGCATGTCGATACAGCCGTTTACGATACAACCAAGCGTGCCAAAGACCACAAATTCGAAGCCGGCACGGTGACGTATGATTTGAAGCAGGGTGGCGTGGATCTATCCGAGATGAAATTCACCAAGAAGGACATACCTGCTGACGTCCTAGCAAAACTTGAGAAACTGCGCAAATTGGTGCAGGATGGCACGGTTGTTCCGCCAATCACACTCGAGGCCGTCAAGGACTTTTCGCCGCCTAAGCTCTAATGGATATCGCTCCACGAAGAGCCTTATCAGCGAGGCAGTCCTAGTTCGCCAGTCCGGCGCGCGCGGCCATCATCGCGGCCTCGGTGCGATCGTTCACGTGAAGCTTGAACAAGATATTGCTAATGTGATTCTTGACCGTCTTTTCGCTGATGAACAGGGCTTCGCCGATCTCGCGATTGCGTTTTCCGGTGGCTACCTCCTTTAGCACCTCTATCTCACGGTCCGTGAGTTCTGAAAAGAGCTTCGTGTCCAGCGCCCGCTGGGAGCTAATTCGGTTGAACTCAGCAAGAACGCGCGCCGCGATGCCTGGGTGCATCCTGCTTCCGCCTTCCGCGATAGCGTGTATCGCCGCGACCGTCTCCTCGATCGGACTGTCCTTGAGTACATAGCCAGTTGCGCCGGCCTTGATCGCCTGAAAAACGTGCTGGTCATCGTGGTAGATAGTGAGAATACAAATTCCCACCTTCGGCGCCGCCTGATGGACCTTTTGCGTAAGCTCGATGCCGTTCAGCTTCGGCATGTTTATGTCAGTTAGCAGAACGTCCGGCATTTTATCCAGGACCTGTCGAAGCGCTTGTTCTCCGTCCGAGGCCTGCCCGATCACTTCGATATCCGGCTCCAGTGCGAGCAGGCGCGCAAGTGCGTCACGAGTCAGTCGCTCGTCCTCCGCGATTACAATCCTTATCTTGCTGTTGGCACGTTCCGCAATCATTAACGCTCCCTTTATTCACTCTATGAGCTACCCTATTTCGCCAGTCAAGGCCGAACTCCTGCCGTACAGCCAATGATTGAAGGGCGCCTGGCCCACTCGTTGCCGAAGCAGCAGCAGGAAGGCAGCAGGCAGACGTCGAACGTTTAGACAGCCGCCTCGACGGTTCCTTAGCATACAAGTACTTCTCGTATCCAAAATAAACGTGCAGACAGGTTAGCCGAGCTGTTCGACAGTCGAGCGCTGGACTTTATGATGAATGGAGCCGCAAATTGCGCATCGTAATGCTATCGTGGGAGTACCCTCCGAAAATCGTTGGAGGCATCGCGCGGCACGTGGAGGAGTTATCCTGGTCGCTGGCAAAGCTGCCCGGCGTCGAGGTGCATGTCGTCACCTGCGACTTTCCAGGAGCGCCTGACGAAGAAGTCTTCAACAACGTGCATATCCATCGCGTGGCTGCCTATGATGCTCCCGGTGGCCATAAGGATTTCATCCACTGGGTCCACCAACTGAACGCAGCCATGCGTGATCGCGCGGACGAGCTGATCCGCGGATGGCTCGCCGGGAAGAAGAGCCCGAAGAATCCCAAAAGTCTGCGCGAGAAGGACGCCATCCTGCTGCACGCGCACGATTGGCTGGCCTACTTCGCCGGAGTGCAGCTCAAGCATCGGTACAAGATCCCACTAATTGCCACGATCCACGCCACCGAACATGGCCGGAATAGCGGGATTCACTCGGAGATTTCCCGCTATATCAACTCTATTGAGGTCGACCTAGTTACTGAAGCGTGGCGTGTGATCGTTTGCTCCCAGTTTATGAAGGGCGAAGTCGAGTACGCGCTTCGCTGCCCGGCAGATAAGCTCGACGTTATTTACAATGGCGTGCATGCCGACAAGTTCAAATTTAATTTCCCGGCGCAAGAGGCCGAGGCGTTCCGGAGCCAGTTCGCCTTTCCCAATGAGAAAATCGTGATGTTCGTGGGTAGAGGCGTGCGGGAAAAGGGCTGCCAAGTGCTTATCGATGCGCTCCCGAAGATTCGAGCGGGTTACCACGAGGCCAAGCTGGTGATCGCCGGTGGAGGCTATCGACAGCATCTGCTCGATCAGGCGCACGCTCTGGGCATAGACCGATGGGTCTGTTTCACAGGCTTCATTCCGGACGATGTCCTCCTGCGACTCTACAAGGTCGCCGACGCGGCGTGCTTCCCAAGCCTCTATGAACCGTTCGGCATTGTAGCGCTTGAGGCGATGGCCGCGCACACGCCCGTTATCGTGTCGGATGCAGGCGGGCTTCCCGAGGTCGTAGAGGCTGACGTTACCGGCACCGTTACCTGGGCAAACAATAGTAACAGCCTGACTTGGGGCGTACTGCGCGTGCTTTTTAATCCTGTAATGGCTGCCGCAATGGCGGATCACGCTTTCCATCGAGTGGCAACGGTATTCAATTGGGACGTAATCGCCGAACAGACGAACCTGGTGTACGAACAGGTCTACCGCGAATATGTCGCGAGTTCCTGGTGATCCAGCCGGACTGTTCGCGACAGTTCCGTAAGAATTGATTCTGTTACCATCCGGAACATGCCTGGGCTATCGGCAACCCGAAGCGCCAATACCTTGCCCGCTGACGTGAAGCCGAATTGTTCGTTTGCAGTCTATAGGATACCGTGGCAATTCTTGTCACGAAGAGGCGAATCATAAATATGCGATCCATACAGTTGAATCGAATCACGGCTACGCTCCTCGGATTGGCTGCTCTGGCGCCTTTGTCGCCGGCGGACGCGCAGGCGCCTCGGCCGCAAACGATACTAGTAAAGCCTTCGGAGTTGCCGGCGCCGTACGCGACGCAGTCCGCCAATAATGGCCCCAAGCTCATCGCGAAGCCGGAGGATGCCGGCTTGACGCTCCCGGCAGGCTTTAAGGCGGAGGTCTTCGCGGAAGGCTTTAACAATCCGCGCTGGCTGGCGGTCGCGCCGAACGGGGACGTATTCGTAGTGGAATCCGGCCCGAACCGCGTCACCATGTTACGAGACAGCGCCGGCGTGGGCAAAGCCGATACGCGGGAAGTGTTCGCCGAGGGCTTCTCCCAGCCGTTCGGAGTCGCGTTTTGGAAGGACTACCTGTATGTCGGCAATACAGGCTCGGTGGTCCGTTTTCCGTATAAGGCCGGGCAGACCAAAGCAGTCGGGCCGCCCGAAACCGTCGTGCCGGACTTGCCCGCGCTCGGCTACCACGGCCACTGGACCCGAAATGTTGTCTTCAATCCGCGAACCGGCAAAATGTACGTGACCGTGGGGTCTGAGACGGACATCGGTCCGGCGAAGCCGCGCCGCGCCGTAGTTCTCGAATTCAACGCGGATGGTTCCGCAGAGCGCGTCTATGCTTCGGGGCTACGCAATCCTGTTGGGCTGGCATTCCACCCCACGACCGGGGCGCTGTGGGCCTGCGTGAACGAGCGCGACGGTCTGGGGGACGAACTCGTACCTGATTATGTCACTTCAGTAAAAGAGGGCGGATTCTATGGCTGGCCGAACTACTATATCGGTCCAAACCACGACCCGCGCGTCCCGGAGGCGCCGGAGCTCAAGAGTAAGGTAATAGTGCCGGATGTGCTCATCGTTCCCCACTCCGCCGCGCTTGGCCTCGCATTCTACACAGGCAAGATGTTTCCGCCGGAGTACAAGGGCGATGCATTCGCCGCGCTTCATGGTTCCGGAAATCGCAGCAAGCGAACGGGTTACAAGATCGTGCGTGTACGACTGAAGAACGGCAAAGCAGTCGGCGGTTACGAGGATTTCATGACCGGCTGGATGCTCGGAGAGGATCGACCGGAGGTCTGGGGGCGGCCCGTAGGTCTCGCAGTGGCAAAGGATGGGGCGTTGTTGGTCGTCGACGATGGCGCCGGTAAGATATGGCGTGTCTCGTACGCCCGTGGGGCTGCGAATGCAAGCCCGGCAAAAAAACTGACCCGTAAGTGAGGAGTTATCAATGTTAGCGAACCAATTTAGTGTGGCGATTCTAGTGTCTGCGGCATTGCTTTTTAGCCTAACACCGACACTAGCGCACGCGGAGGACGCTGCAAAAGAGCATGGGCCGATCGCATGGACGGAATCACTGGAGAATGCGAAGAAGACGGCTGCCAAAGACAAGAAGATCATCTTCGTGGATGTCTGGGCCACCTGGTGCGGCCCATGCAAGCAGATGCTTAAAACGACCTACCAGGACAAACAGGT
>JAYTEU010000219.1:0-4308 GCA_043734985.1 Chthonomonadaceae bacterium | reverse complement strand
GCAAAAGAATCTTAAGGAATGAAATACTGGAGAGTGACCGTTACTGACAGGCCGCTTTCGGTCGCGCCGGCCCATGCGGATAAACACTAAAAAGCGGCGCGGCCCCCATAAATCAGGGCAGGGTGATTCAGTTCTCCAATCTGAGGGATCGCGCGGGATTGTCCGAGAGACCCCGGTCCGCCCGAAGACTTTCGGGGGCTATGTGCGTAGTCCCGGCACATAACCGAGGGCAGGCCGGGACTTCGCGGCTACCTGTCGGGACGTGTCGGGGTCGGGAGATTTTCGGGAAAATCCCGGTCTAAGTTTGCCAAGTCGGCCTACGCGGACTCCGTCCGGAACCCGCGAAGGCGGGTTTTGTTAACATAGACCGGTACTTCAGTGCCGCGTACCGAAAACTCAATGACATAACGATAAGCGGTCGGGCGCTATAGATTCATGTAGTCCGTGACCGACCGCTGGCGCGGATTGACTTGAATACCCGTCGTGTGAAGGTACGCGATCGAGCGCTGAACGTCGAAGAGGACGCCGGAGATGTCGATCTCCAGCCAGCCGCCCTCCTCCTCGTCGAACTCCGCGCGCTGGAGGTTGACTATGACGCCCAGGTCTTTGCTGATGCGATAGATCGCCGGGACTCGGCCCTGCTCTGGGTTGATGGCGGTGAGCCGTACGGTGATCGTGTTCGGCTGGGGGAAGGTGTCCTCCGGCCTTGCGGAGGCAGAGGTCGAATCCCCTGTGCCCTGGATCAGACCGAGACCCGCGAGATACGCTTTCGCCTGTTCGATCTCCGCCGTCGAGCCTTCCATCTCAAGCAGCACATAGCCGTAGTCCTCGGTCACCCGAGCGCGCCGTATATTTGTGACGACGTTAAACAGGCGTCCCAGCCTCCAAATTATGGGCTGCTGAACGGTTTCGCGGCGCGCGTTTAGCTCTACATTGACTACAGGCATAAGGCTCCTCTTACATTGGGTCGGAAACGGTCACCGCTCCGAGTCAGACTTTCGATCCACAATCCGGGCAGAATTTGGCGCCTGCTTTGATCTCGAAATTGCATTGCGAACAGTGCGTCTTGGGCGACATGGCGCCGCCGCATTCCGAACAGAATTTAGTGCCGGTCGCAGCCGCTCCACAGTGCGGACAAGTCGCGGCCATGGAGGCGGAAACATTGATGCCGCCTGTCTGGTCGAATTCGCGCGCCTTGGTATTCACCTGCTCCATCGCGGCCTGGGCCTGCGCCGAGGCGAGCTCCTCCTCCAATTTAGGCGCGCATCGCTTGCAGAGCCCTTTGTCGCCGTTCCAGCAGATCTTGTCGCACACCCATTCACCGCAGCGGCGGCACTGAACGAACAGGGGCTTTATCTCCTGGACCGCTTCCCGGATCGCATTGTCGTGCGCCGGACCGCCTACCGTCCGCTGAAGGTCGAGCGCGGAGTTACCGACATTGCCCAGCACGCCGCCAAAAAGGCCGCCGGCAGCGCGCAACAGCCCACCCGCCATTCCGAGCTTGTTCGGAACGAAGGAAGACATGTACCCATTGCCGCAGTGGTTGCAGTAGAACTTGAACTGATATCCCTGGTCTGTGGAGAGGTCGTCGTAGTTCTGGACAAATTCAATCACGGCCATTATCTGCTCCCCAAAATAAGGACTTGGAAACTGCGGAAGCTATCCGCCTGCGATCGCGGGAACGATGGAAACGGCGTCGCCATCGTTTAGGACGGTGTTCTCTCGTTCGAGGAAGCGAATGTCCTCCTCGTTCACGTACACGTTTACAAATCTGCGCAGAGCTCCCTTATCGTCCAACAGGCTCTTGCTGATGCCGGGGAAAAGACTTTCTAGCTCGGTTATCAGGGTGGCAACGGTGCCGGCCGACGCTGTAACCGACTCTTGATTATTGGTAAACTTACGAAGCGGCGTCGGTATTAGTACCTGAACGGCCATCTGTATCTCTCTCCTTGCTAAAAACCAATTCAGCGGTCGAGCGGTTCGATCGCAGCGGCCGGATTAACAAAGCGGCCCGCTTATTAATAATACCCGATTACGCCAGCGCCCCGGCAAGCAGCTTCTCGGTTCCCAGCGCTGCGTCGAGCGATGCGAGGTTTGGCTGGATCGCGACGGTCGAGCCAAGCTGGCCCACAACGACCTCCTGGGTCTTCAGCCCATTGCCGGTGATCGCGATCACCACGATCTCGTCCTTGCCGAATCTGCCCTGCTCCGCCAGCTTCTTTGTAACGGAAATGGTAACGCCGCCGGCCGTTTCGGTGAAGATCCCCTCCGTGCGACCGAGCAGTCGGATTCCGTCCAGCACCTCGTCGTCGGTGACATCGTCCGCCCAGCCGCCGGATCGTCGGACCGTCTCCATGGCCAAGTAGCCGTCGGCCGGGTTCCCGATGGCGATAGACTTCGCGATGGTGTTCGGTTTCTGGGGCCGGAAAACCTCCGCATTCGTCTTAATGGCGGTCGTGATCGGCGAGCATCCCTTCGCCTGCGCCGCGTACATCTTGGTCGGGACGCCGTTCTCCAGGAAGCCAAGTTTGTCCAGCTCTTTGAGGCCCTTGTAGGTCTTGCTGATGAGCGAGCCGCCTGCGCAGGGAACGATGATATGGTCCGGCGCGCGCCAGCCAAGCTGCTCGGCAATCTCATACCCGAAGGTTTTCGATCCGTCTCCGTAGAATGGGCGCAGGTTGATGTTGACGAACGCCCAGCCGTACTTGCCGCCGGCTTCCGCGCAGAGACGGTTCACCTCGTCGTAGTTGCCGCTGACCGAAAGAACGTTCGCGCCGTAGATCAGCGTGCCCAGCACCTTGCCCTGCTCCAGGTCCGAAGGAATGAATACGTAGGCCGTGAACCCGCCTTCGGCGGCGTGGGCCGCGACTGAATTTGCAAGGTTGCCGGTCGAGGCGCATGCGACGGTATCGTAGCCGAACTCGCGCGCCTTGGTGAGCGCGCACGCTACAACTCGGTCCTTAAAGGATAGAGTGGGGTGGTTGACCGCGTCGTTCTTGATGTACAGGTTATTCAGGCCGAGCTCACGCCCAAGACGCTCTGCTTTCACAAGCGGCGTCCAGCCGACGTTCTTCCCTACGGTCGGGGGACCTTCGAGGGGCAGCAGCTCGTGGTAGCGCCACATCGACGGCGGGCCTGCCATTATCTTTTCGCGCGATATTCGCGGCGTGATCTCTTCCCAGTTGAGTTGTACTTCCAGCGGCCCGAAACACAACTCGCAAACGTGGATCGGACTGACGGGATACTCTTCCCCGCATTCTCGACACTTTAAACCCAGCGCCTTCGGCATTCTCGTACCCCTTCCTTTTAGTTCCTGCTGACCTGATCGACGAAAAAGCGCCTCCCGCCACCGTGCGCAAAGGGCGCACAGGACGAGAGGCGCTTGCCTTCGTGGTTCCACCTGGTTTCACCGCGTTCTCGCGAAACGCAGCCTCCGCGGGTGCGCTGAGATCCTTGGGAATCTCGACACCCTAACCCTGTAACGGGAGCCCCCCGGCGCTCCTTACTCGTCGCACCCTTACGGGCGGAGTTTCCGGAACGCGGCTCAAAGGCCATTTCGACGGTCTCGCTAGTGCCGGTTCTCACCTAACCCGGCTCTCTGTGCCCGCGCGTACCGCTTACTCCACCTTCTCGATGCCTTTAGATTCTCTATGACCGCCCGGAAATCGATTCTGGGCAAAATTGTTTTGTAATAATCGGCACGTCGCTCAGAACGGCGAATGCGAAATTCAGTATACAGCTATGCGGCGAAACGTGTCAAGCTACCACTGGCAATTTTGTGTCGCAATCCGTCGGCTCGACCGTGGTCCAACTACGTGGTCATCCTCGAAATCAGGTCGTACCCGGAAGCTTTCTCGGCTGTTCCAGGAGGTTTGTTTCCATGTCCGTGCGCACGGTCATTTGAAGCACCTGGCTCGGCTTGGCTGCCGGCACTATCGGCGCGGGGGCTGTGGGAGTACCGGACCTGCGCCGCTTAGTGGACGCCGCCGGGGCCGGGGCAGCCGGTTTACCGATTGCAACGGACATCGTCGTCTGCCCTTTACTGATAGATTTGACGACTCTGCCTTCCGCGATGGCGAAGTTTACATCGTTCGTGACGACTGCGGTCCCCGTCATCGTGCTGGCGGCGCCCGAAGCTTTTTCGGCGGGCTGAAGAGCGGCGTCCAGATAGGCGCTTACGGGCGTGGTAATAACTACGTGGAGTCTGGCCGTGCGGTATTTGTTGATATTCTCGATCCGCACGAGCGTCGTTTTGATTGTGCTGGACCCGTTGCCGGTGATGCCCGGAATTTTTACCTGCTGCGTCCA
>JAYTEU010000218.1:0-4563 GCA_043734985.1 Chthonomonadaceae bacterium | reverse complement strand
TTATCATCCTCGGGCCGGTGAATTGAGAGCACAAGCCATGAGAATTACCGAAACACTTTCCGACCCAATTACAGACCTCGTTCATTCCGACAGCGCCCGGCGCAATCCAGGCATGCCGCTGGATGTCGGCTGGGTCGCCGGCTGTACCATCAATCGAAGCGCAGTCGAGCGCCGCGCCGCGACTATCGGCGCGCGCCGGACTGTCAAAAAGGCATGGCAGGCGGGCTGGCTGCTTCGAGCCGTGACCTGCATCGACCTGACGACTCTCGCGGGAGACGACACTGCGGGCAACGTCCAGAGGCTTTGCGCGAAGGCACGACGGCCGGTACGCGCCGATATCCTGGAGGCTTTGGGGGCGTCCTCGCTTCGCATGCATGTAGGGGCTGTATGCGTGTATCACGAAATGGTCGAGATCGCGGTAGATGCCCTGAGAGGGTCCGGCATTCCGGTTGCCGCTGTTTCCACCGGCTTCCCGGCCGGCATGACCCCGTTCGACCTTCGCCTACGTGAGATCGACGCTTCAGTTCACGCGGGAGCCGAAGAGATAGACATCGTCATTTCGCGTCGCCACGTTTTAACGGGACATTGGCAGGCGCTCTATGATGAGGTCGCCGCGTACCGCGAGGTCTGCGGAAACGCGCACCTTAAGACTATCCTTGCGACGGGTGAACTCGGCACACTTACAAATGTGTACCGTGCCAGCCTAGTCTGTATGATGGCGGGCGCCGACTTCATAAAGACCTCGACCGGCAAGGAGCCTGTAAACGCCACGCTTCCGGTCGGACTGGTGATGGCCCGATCGATTCGCGAGTATCGCGAGCGTTCCGGAATATCCATCGGGTTCAAGCCCGCGGGCGGAATCCGGTCTGCAAAGCAGGCTCTCGAATGGCTCTTCCTGATGAAGGAGGAACTGGGCGCCCCCTGGCTGGAGCCGCGCCTCTTCCGATTTGGGGCCAGCGCACTTCTGAACGATATCGAGCGGCAATTGGAGCACCATGTCACTGGCCGATACGCCGCACTGCACCGTCAGCCGATGAGCTGATTTCCGATAGCCAAACAGAAAGCCACCATGACGGTAACCCAGGTTTACGAATCGATGGAGTACGGCCCCGCGCCCGAGAACAGCGCCGCGGCAATGGAGTGGATCGCCGTCCGAGACGCGACATTTGGGTTGTACATAAACGGCAAATGGTGTTCGCCGGTCGCTGGAGCCTACTTCAACTCGGTGAATCCGGCTACAGGCGAGCATTTGGCCAATATCGCCGAGGCCCGCGAGGAGGATGTCGCCGCTGCGGTGACTGCGGCGCGAGAGGCGCTCCCGGCATGGCGTGCCCTTGGCGGCCATGGCCGCGCGCGTTATCTCTACGGCCTGGCACGCCAGATCCAGAAACACTCGCGGCTTCTCGCCGTACTGGAGACCCTGGACAACGGCAAGCCGATCCGCGAGTCGCGCGATATCGACGTGCCCCTGGCAGCTCGCCACTTCTATCACCATGCCGGCTGGGCACAACTGCTCGAGTCGGAGTTTCCGGGTTGCGCGTCGGTAGGCGTGATCGGCCAGATTATTCCCTGGAACTTTCCACTATTGATGCTCGCCTGGAAGATCGCGCCCGCCCTCGCGGCAGGCAATACCGTTGTGTTGAAACCGGCGGAGTTTACATCGTTGACGGCGCTCGCCTTCGCGGAAATCTGCGAGAATATAGGACTGCCTCCGGGTGTTGTCAACGTCATCACCGGCGACGGCACGACCGGGCAGCGCCTCGTACGGCACCCGGGTGTTGACAAAATTGCCTTCACAGGTTCCACCGAGGTAGGCAGGGCAATTCGAGAGGCGACTGCGGGAACAGGCAAACGAATATCGCTCGAACTTGGAGGCAAGTCGCCGTTCATCGTGTTCGATGACGCCGATTCTGACAGCGCGATCGAAGGTCTTGTAGATGCGATCTGGTTCAATCAGGGCGAAGTCTGCTGCGCCGGATCGCGCCTCGTTGTGCAGGAGAGTATCTCCGACTTGTTCCTTAAGCGGCTCCGGGCGCGTATGGAGACGCTTCGTATCGGCGATCCGCTCGACAAGGCCACGGACATCGGCGCCATCGTAGACGGCGTGCAACTTCAGAAGATCGACCGTCTAGTACGGGAGGGGCAGGAAGAGGGCGCGCACTGCTGGCAGCCGTCGTCGTCGGCAATCCCCACAAGCGGATTTTTCTACCCCCCAACGCTCATCACCAATGTCTCCCCGGCATCCATGCTGGCTCAGGTCGAGGTGTTCGGTCCGGTCTTGGTGGCGATGAGTTTCCGCACGCCCGCGGAGGCTGTCGAGCTTGCCAATAACACGCGTTATGGATTGGCCGCCTCCATTTGGACCGAAAATATCAACCTGGCCCTTGATGTTGCTAAAAAGCTCAAGGCCGGCACCGTCTGGGTGAACTGCACGAATCTCTTCGACGCGGCGTCCGGGTTCGGCGGTTACCGCGAGAGCGGTTACGGTCGAGAAGGCGGCAGGGAGGGGATATGGGAATACCTCCGCGATCCGTCCGAAAGTGGGGGCTTGCGAGAATCGAAGTCGGCATCATCCAAGAAAGGCAGCGACTCGAAACGCAAGAACGATCCTGCTACACCCTCTCACCCTCTCACTCTCTCTCCCTCTCAGCCTGTGCCGCCGATCGACCGCACGCCGAAGCTGTACATCGGCGGAAAACAGACCCGGCCTGATTCCGGTTACAGCATGCCCGTTCGTGGCCGAGATGGCGAACTGTTGGGAGAAGTCGGCGAAGGGAATCGCAAAGACATTCGCAATGCGGTCGAGGCCGCGCGCTCTGCATCAGGCTGGTCGGTGGCGACGGGGCACGGCAGGGCGCAGGTGCTCTACTACATCGCGGAGAACCTGGAGGCGCGCCGAGGCGAGTTTGTAGACATTCTGCGCGCCGCCACCGGGCAGACGGCTGAACAGTCGCTGTCGGAGTTCGCTCTGTCCATCGACCGTATCTTTACCTATGCGGCGTGGGCTGATAAGTACGATGGCGCGGTCCATGGAACGCCGTTCCGGGGGATAACGATGGCGATTCCCGAACCACTTGGAGTCATCGGCATAGGCTGTCCTACCGGCAGTCCTCTGCTCGGCTTCTTATCGGTAATTATCCCCGCGATCGCCATGGGCAACCGGGTAGTCGCTATCCCATCGGAGGCCGCTCCACTAGCCGCCGTCGCCTTCTACCAGGTTCTGGACACTTCCGACGTGCCAGGCGGCGTGGTGAACCTGATCACAGGACCGACACGGCCGCTCATGGAGACTCTGGCTTCGCATGACGATGTCGAGGCCGTCTGGTACTGGGGCGATCCCCAGATCGGAAAACAGATCGAGCAGCTATCCACCGGAAACCTAAAACAGACCTGGGTTCAGCAGGAAACTCACGATTTCTGGACGGATCAAGGAGCGGGGCAAGGGGAGCGATATCTGCGGCACGCTACGCAAATGAAGAACATTTGGATACCTTATGGTGAGTAGGACGCGCGAAATCTACGCTAATTTGGATATATACGTGGCTGTTTGCAGGAGTGTAAAGTGGTCCAAACTAACCATGAATTATCTTGGGAATGGAATGACAGCGGGTTCGGCGGTCCATGAAGATCGGTCGTTGGGATTACTGAAGAGCAAACGGAGCTATTCTACCAAATGAGATACGAGAAGAAGGAAATTTCAAAAGAGGACGGCAGGTACCTGATCTTTTACCATTTTCGTGAAACGGCAAGTGTCGAGCAGATCGTGGCTTTCGAATCCGTGGATTCGTTGGCGGCCGGAGCAGTGTCATCTCCTGACGGTGTGAACAGTACGCCACCGAAAGCCCCAGGCGCCGGCACGAAAGGTAAACGGTGAGGGCGATTGTCTGAACTTCGCTGGAATCCCGTGCTTGAGGAGTGGGTTATCACTGCGACCCATCGGCAGGACCGGACCTTCTTTCCGCCTCCCAATTACGACCCGCTTGCACCGACAAAGCCGGGCGGCTTTCCCACGGAGATCCCGACGGCAACCTATGAGATCGTTGTCTTTGAGAACAAGTTTCCGTCGCTCCGACGTGACCCGCCGGACCCGTCCATCGAGGGTTCCGAGCTGACTCCGGTCCTGCCGGCACAAGGGATCTGCGAGGTAATCTGTTACACGCCGGACCAGGATACTGAACTGGCGAATCTCCCACTGACAAAGGTGGAGGAGCTTGTCACCGTTTGGGCTGACCGGTTTGAAGCGCTGAGCGCGCGTAACTTCATCAAGTACGTCTACATTTTTGAGAATAAGGGACGCGAGATAGGTGTGACGCTGGCGCATCCCCACGGCCAGATCTATGCCTTCCCGTTCATACCGCCGATTGCCCAGCGGGAACTAAGCGCCGCACGAAAGCATTTCGAGAAGACCGGACGTGACCTGATAGGGGATGTGCTGAACCAGGAGTTGGAAGATGGACGGCGCATCGTGGCAGAAAACGCGCATTTCGTGGCTGTAGTTCCGTTTTTCGCCCGCTATCCGTATGAAGTTCACATATTGCCTCGGAGTTTGAGGCCCGCGATTTC
>JAYTEU010000217.1:0-2041 GCA_043734985.1 Chthonomonadaceae bacterium | reverse complement strand
TTCGCATAACGGGTTGGCTTGTCGACTATAGTTTCCGACAAGGAATTCGCCGACCGAACGCGGAACCTATTCCAAACGCGCTGCGGCGCGGATACCTTTCGACGGAGATCGCGCATGTCGTCACAATTGGCCGTTCAGATGTACACCGTGCGCGATCATAGCGGCACGGCTTCCGAACTGGCCGAGTCTCTCCGGAAGATAAGCGCGATAGGCTATGAGGCCGTACAGCTTTCCGCCATCGGCGCGATGAATGGCGATGCGCCTGCCGTGGACGCGGAACTGGCGAGGAGAATGCTGGACGACTGCGGGCTTCGGTGCATTGCCACGCATCGCTCCTGGACAGACCTGATGAACAACACCGAGGCCGAGATCGAATTCCATCGCACGCTCGGCTGCGACTTCGCGGCCATCGGCGGCATTCCCAACAACTACGGCGACCGGGCGGCGGATGCGTTCAAAAGGTTCATCGAAGACTCGGCGCCTGTGATAGCACGCCTTCGCGCCGCGGACATCCGGTTCGGTTACCACAATCACGCGTTCGAATTCATGCGCGCGGGCGATGGCCGCGAAACGCTGTTCGATCTGCTCATCGATGCCGGCAACCCCGACCTGCTGCTGGAACTGGATGTCTACTGGGCAGATCACGCGGGAGTTAACCCCGTGCGCCTGTTCGAGCGCTGCCCCGGCCGCATGCCTGTCATCCACTTGAAGGACAAGGCGATCTCGGCGGAGGGCCAGCCGGTCATGGCGCCGATCGGGGAGGGCAACCTGGACTGGAAGGGGATCATCCCCGCCTGCCGCGAGGCCGGAGTCGAGTGGTACGCCATAGAACAGGATCAGTGCTACCGTGATCCCTTCGACTGCCTGAAGTCGAGTTTCAAGTTTTTGTCAGCAATGGGGCTGTGAATTGCGGATTGTGATCTGTGACGCATAATTCTCACTGCGCTATACGTATAAATACAAAAATCCAAAATCGAAAGTCCAAAATACCCAAGGTCCAGCATGGCGCGCAGTCTCGAAGAATCCGTCGATTTCCCGTATAACCCCGAGCCGCAGCTCCCCTGCGTGCTCCTGCTCGACACGTCCGGCTCCATGGAGGGGCGGCGGATCGAGGAGCTCAACGCCGGTCTATGGACGTTCAAGCAGCAGTTGATGCAGGACCCCGTCGCGCGTAAGCGGGTCTACGTGGCGCTGGTGACGTTCAACAATCGCGTTGAGGTGGTGGAACAGTTCAGCCCGCGCCTGGGCATCTCGACGGAATTCGTCTCCATCGCCGATTTCAACCCGCCCGTCTTGACCGCGGTAGGGCAGACGTTCATGGCAAAAGGGATCGAGACCGCGCTGGATCTGCTTCAGGCGCACAAACGCTCCCTGAAGGAGCAGGAGTGGGACTACTATCGCCCGTGCGTGTTCATGATCACCGACGGCTTCCCAGAGGGCGAAGAGAACTCGCTCGTCTCCGAAGCCGGTGTGCGCGTGCGAGCGGAGGAGGCCGCAAAACGAGTGCTCTTCTACGCGGTCGGGGTCGGCGGCGCGGACCTCACCCTGGTGCGCCCGCTCTGCGCCAGGGAACCGGTGGACCTCAAAGGGCGCGACTTCGGCGAGGCGATCGCCTTCCTCTCCCGCAGCATCTCCACGCTGTCGCAGCAGCGCATGGGAGCCGAGGATCAGATCGCGATGCCCCTGCCGGGATCGGAAGTTTAAAGGTGGCGGACCGCCCATCCCGTTCCCGAAACTATTTGGATCAGGATTGCAAGTCGCCATCTAGTTGCTGACTCTGCACCGGGGGTTGAAAACACCCGGCAACAAAGAACAAGCGTCCTTCAGACGCGAACCCATTGGCTAGTGCGGGATTTCCCGTCTGGAAGACGGTTGTGTTTTCGTGCCGGGGGTTTTCAACCTCCGGCCCAAACGCATGTTGGGGGCTTCGGCGGCAGAATCTATTCAACCCCCGGCCTGTGCGGAAATGGTACGACCAGATTAGGAGCGATAATATGCGGCTCTATCGAGGTTCCAGCGGGAATTGGGTTCACGTCGACGA
>JAYTEU010000216.1:0-5268 GCA_043734985.1 Chthonomonadaceae bacterium | reverse complement strand
TGTATACTCTGCGGCGAGGTTCGAAACCGGCGGCTTGCTCTGCGTCTCATAGCGCTCCAGTTCCGCGGTCACGTCGCCGTCGCTGAGCAGTTGCAGCTTCTCCCGGATCTCAGCGATCGGCAGGAACGCCTGTTTCAATCGCAGGATCAATTTGAGCCGGTCAAGATGCGCCTGCGAGAACGTCCCGCGCTCGTCCGGCCGCCGCAGTACGCCCTCCGCGATATAGTAGCGAATGGTTCGTGGAGACAGATCCGTACCCATCTCCTCGCGAATCGCCTGCGTCAACTCCTCAATGGAAAAGGTTGCCATTCCAATTAAACCTCACAAGTTACATTTACAGTGTAACTGTATTATACCATTAAATCCCGCAATTGTAAAGTGCCGGAAAAGAACCTCGGAAAAATTTTCTTACCTGGACCACAAGTTTCCAGGTAAGCCGAGTTCCCCTGATATCGGGGGGATCGCGAAGGCGATAACGGTAATGCTATGTGGAATAAGCTAAGGGGATTCGATTGCGAAAGGGAGCAGGATTTGAAAAACACGCTCGGAGGGATGGAGTTGTCGCTGGCGGAGGTGCTGGCGTCTTTGAGCTACGCGCTGGATCTTACCAGCGGCCAGGCGGTGGGACATTCCCAGAGAACCTGCCTGATAGGAATGCGGATCGGCCAGGATGCCGGTCTCAATTCGGAGCAGATGACCTCGCTCTACCACGCGCTCCTAATGAAGGACGCCGGTTGCTCCAGCAACGCGGCCAGGATGGTCGAAATCTTCGGCTCGGACGATATCGCCGCGAAGCGTATGAGCAAGATAACGGACTGGAGCAACCTCGCCGAAGCCGCGCGCTACGTAGCCGCAAACGCGCTGCCGAAAGCCTCTATTCTGGCGCGCGCGGGACGCATCCTGCAGGTTCTCGCCAAACGCACGGAAGCAACCGTCGGACTGATGCAGTCGCGCTGCGACCGGGGCGCTCAGATCGCCCTATCGATCGGCCTCGGACAGGAGTCGGCAGAGTGCATTCGGACCCTGGACGAGCATTGGGACGGAAACGGCAGCCCCAAGCGGATCAGCGGCACGGCAATTCCCCTGCTGGGCCGGATTGCCTGCCTCGCTCAGACCCTGGAGGTGTTCTCCACGACGTTCGACATTGAAACCGCCTACGAGGTGCTGCGCAAGCGCTCCAAAGCGTGGTTCGATCCCGATCTCGTCGCGATTGCCGGCAGCTTTCGCGAGGATGCCGACTTCTGGCGCTCCGTGCGGGAGCGGCCCCAGGATGCCCTGCTGCAACTGGAGGTCCGCGCCGCGATCGAGGTCGCCGGCGAAGAGCGCATCGACGCAATTTGCGACGCTTTCGCCCAGATCGTAGACGCCAAATCGTCGTTCACCGCCGAGCACTCCTCCCGAGTCTGCGGCTACGCCGTCGAAATCGCGAAGGGCCTCGGCATCGACGGCGAGCGCCTGACGACCTTAAGAAGGGCCGCGCTCCTCCACGATATCGGCAAGCTCGCTGTCTCGAATACCATCCTGGACAAGCCGGGTAAACCGACGGAAGCCGAATGGAAAGCGATCCGCGCGCACCCCATGCACACGCAGCAGATACTTGCGCGCATCACCGGTTTCAAGCGCATCAGCGAAGTGGCGGGGGCGCACCATGAGCGCCTGGACGGCCGTGGCTATTTTCGCGGCATGGAGGCCGGCCAGCTCGATATCGACATGCGCATCCTCGCCGTAGCAGACGTATTCGACGCGCTCTCCGCCAAAAGACCCTACCGCGACGCCCTTCCCATGCGCGAAGTCTTCGCAATCCTCGACAAAGACGCCGGCAGCGGCCTGGATGCGAGCTGCATCGCCGTACTTCGATCGATCTACGCCGACATTATATTGCTTCCTAACGCCGCCGCATTCGCTCCACCGAACAACATTCTGTTCAAGGCTGCGTAAGCCCGAAGGTTTCTACGCATTGCCCTTCAGGTTACCGTCGGCGAACCACCAACCAACACTAAGGCGCCATGTTGGACTCCCGGCAGCAAAAGCAACCGTCCGTAGGGTGGGGGCTTGTCCCCCGCCGCATGGCAACTCAGGGCTGCGGGGGGCGAGCGCAAAAAGCGGTTGACCCGATCGCATTGATAATTGCCCCGCCGCATGGCAATTTAGGACGGCGGGGGACGAGCCCCCACCCTACGACTCTCTGATGCGCCGCAGATTATATACCCGCAAGTGGCGATAGCAAAAAAGTCGCGCCACCATGCTATGCACGGTGGCGCGATTTTGCCGGGTACGAGGCTATACAAAGTTCACACAACCCACTGGGCAGGCGATGCCCCGCACCCAGAGGGTACCCGGCATTTGGCCGAAGGCCCCAAGCGAAGCCGTTTACGGCGTCGAACCGGCCTACGCCGCCTTGCGAGTTGCGCTCAAATCGTCGGTGGCGACCAGGCCCATGTAGTTCACGGCGTCGCACCGTCCTATGCCGCCTTGCGAGCCCCGATGGAGTAGCGGTCGCCGAGGTTGGCGCGGGCGATCGCGTTGTCCGGTTCAAGGCCGAGGGCCTGCTCGAACAGCGCCGCGGCGTCCGCTGGGCTTCCCGCATCGCGGAGCTCCAAGGCGAGATTGACGATGGCGTCGACGAAGGTCGGATTGATGCGCAGCGCGCCGCGGAACTCGGAAATCGCCTCCTGGGACTTGCCGGCGGCGGACAGCGCGAGGCCCATGTGGTTCCGAATATCCGCGTAGTTGGGATTCAGCACCAGCGCCTTCTCGTACTCAGCGATCGCTTCCTCGTACATGCCGCGGCGCGCCATGTCGTCGCCAAGCTTATAGTGGAAGAGGATATCGTCCACCTCGGTGTGCGATACCTGTTCGAACGCCTGGAGCGCCGAGTCGTAATCGCCCTCCAGGTCATGCCGCATGCCTGCCTCGAATACCTCCGTGCGGAAGCCCGGGTCCAGCTCCAGGGAGTGCTCCAGGGAGTGGAGTCCCACCTCTCGGCTTCCTAATTGGTAGGAGATTAGGCCAAGATAGAAGTGCGCCTTCGCAAAACGCGGGTTGATATCCAGAGCCTTCTTTATCGCGTTGCGGGCCTCCTGGAACCGGCCCGAGGCGCGAACGGACAGGGCATGGTAGAAGTGCAGGTCCGCGTAGTGCGGATGGATCGCCAGGGCGTGGCCAAAGCACTGCTCGGCCCGATCCCACTGCGCGGCCTTAAGCGCCGCCCGCCCCATGTGCGCGTAGGACTCCGCCGCGTAGAACTCCGCCAGTCGGTCTGTAAACGAGTCGTCGCGGCTGCCTCGTGCCTGCCGGGCTAAAGCGAACTCCTGAACCGCCTCTTCATACATTCCCTGATCGAAGAGGCGTATGCCCTTTTCGTAGTGCGTGTTGCGCCCGAACCCCAGCATGTTGCCCAGCAAAGACATGGCGAAACCTCCCCAAAGTGCGGCCCGGAACCGGCGCCATAGCGGCTGCCGGGCCTCCGGTGCTGCCTTCTATTTTAGCGCCGCGGTCGTACGGCCGATGCACTGGTACTCGAATCCAAGCCGCCGAAGTTTGACAGGATCGTAGATGTTACGTCCGTCGAACAGCACCGGCGTTTTCATTAACGTCTTTATTCTTTCCATGTTAAGCAGCTTAAATTCATTCCATTCCGTCACGATTACCAGAAGGTCGGCATCTTCGGCCGCGCCATACGCATTTTGGGCGTAGCAGATCTGCGGGAAGATGCGCCGCGTATTGTCCATCGCGATCGGATCGTAGGTCTTGACCTGCGCGCCCTCCGCAAGCAGCGTGGTGATGATCTCCACGGATTTCGCGTCGCGCATATCGTCGGTATTGGGCTTGAATGCCAGGCCCAGCACTCCCACGGTCTTGCCCTCGAACGATCCGCCCATCGCGATCCGCATGCGATCCACAAAGCGGGTCGCCTGCTCTTTGTTGACGTCGATCACGGCGCTCAGCAGCTTGAAATCGTAGCCATGCTTCTCCGCCGTTCGCAGAAGCGCGCTGCTGTCTTTGGGGAAACAGGAACCTCCGTAGCCCAGACCGGCGTTCAGGAACGCCGCGCCGATGCGGTGGTCGAAGCCCATCCCCTTGATCACCTGCAGCACGTCCGCGCCCACGACATCGCAGATATTGGCAACGGAGTTGATAAAGCTTATCTTGGTTGCGAGAAACGCGTTGGAGGCGTACTTGATCATTTCGGCGCTCGCCACGTCCGTGATGAGCATCGGGCGCTCCAATGGCGCATACAGTTCGAGGATCTTCATCGCGACAACCTGGTTCGACGCGCCGATTACGATCCTGTCAGGCTCCAGCGTGTCCTTGATCGCGCTGCCTTCCCGCAGGAACTCCGGATTGGACACCACGTCGAAATCGACATTACGCCTGCGGTTGGTCTCAATGATCTCGCGAACCATGTTGCCCGTGCCCACCGGCACAGTCGATTTGTTCACGATCACTTTATAGCGATTGAGGGCGCCTGCGATACTCTTGGCGACTTCCTGTACGAATGACATGTCCGGATCGCCATTGTCCAGCGGCGGCGTTCCAACGCAGATGAATACCACGTCGGAGTGCTCGACGGCTTCGGTGATGTTTCCCGTGAAGGTAAGCCTACGATCCTCGACGTTTCGCTTCACAAGCTCTTCGAGGCCCGGCTCGTAGATCGGCATCTCGCCGCGCTGCAGCATGGCAACCTTGTCGGCGTCCTTATCGACGCAGATGACTTCGTTGCCAAGATCACTGAAAACGCACCCGGTAACAAGTCCGACGTAACCTGTTCCGATAACGCAGATATTCATAAATTCGCCTGTCCTTCCCATCATATCGATTATCGGCTTAGTTTAAGGTCCGATTTAGGTACTTGTCACCCAATAATACAGGCACTTTGATGCACATTTTGTGCCACGCACCCTCTCAAACAACTGCCCCGCAATTCTACCCGTTATCTCCCGAAACGACCGTACCGGGCGCCGGACTCCCTGACGAAATCACCAGCTAATGCCAAGAATGAACGCACGCATCGAGTTGTGCAATGGCAAGGCGTCGGGTTCAGGTGCGCCGTTCGTCCTCTGCGGCGGCACGAGCAAGATCATGGAGTAGAAGAGAATGTTTGTCCTCATTGGGCTCGCGATTATCGCCATAAGCATCATGGGTGGCTTTATGATGGAAGGCGGCAAACCGGCCGCGCTGATGCAGGTGACGGAGTTCATCATCATCGGCGGCTCAGGGCTTGGAAGCATGCTTATCGCCAATCCGCTTCCCGCGGTAATGGGAACG
>JAYTEU010000215.1:0-1817 GCA_043734985.1 Chthonomonadaceae bacterium | reverse complement strand
TAGACTACCTCCAATCGCGCCGGTTTGACTGTGGATGTTATTCAAGCTCGAAGGAGACAATTTGAGGCTGGCCGGCCAAAATGGAGAGGCAGCGGCCGGTATCGAAACCCGAGGGAAGTTTCACGTGGATCTGCATCTTGCGCGTGGGCTCCGCGCTGGAGGGATTGCCGGTCTCCGATTTGACGCTCTCTACGATGAAACCCTGTTCCAGAAGAAGGGAGAGCAGCCTGGCAGGTCCATGCTCGGCCTCCTTTACTTCGACCTTTATCAAGCGCGACTTGTGCTTGATATTGAACGCATTCTCGAGCCAGTTGAGTATAATGAGGGTCGCCAGGACGATTACAGTCGCGACCACTGCCACTTCGCCAAGCCGTGGACCGCTGCCAACGGCGATGCCGATCGCCGCGACGGTCCAGACGCTCGCAGCGGTAGTAAGACCATGAACGGTGCCGCCATCCCGCAAAATCGCTCCCGCCCCTAGAAACCCGATACCTGAAACGATCTGAGCGGAAAGTCTCGCCGGGTCGCCGTGCGCACCGGTGGTCCCCAGCCCAAATTCAATCGACGTGAGCGTGATGAGCGTCGAGCCGATACCGACAAGGATGTGCGTTCGTAGGCCCGCAGGCTGTCCGCGCAGCTGCCGCTCCAACCCCACGAGTCCACACAGGAACATCGATAGGAGGAGCGCGGCCGCTTTACCACCCAGTGACAGCGAGTCGATATGGTGACCAAAGAAACGGTTTGGGTCCACGACTTCTCCTGGAGATAATTGGACGCAATTTACGAAGCTGCGGGCCACAACCTATGTGGATGCGGCCCGCACTGAAAAGGCGCTATTCGCTTTCGATTCGGGACAGCTTGGCTTTTTCCTGCTGAACGAGGCTGGCGATTACATTCGCGGCGTCCGCAATCGGCACGCTCTCGCGCGCCGCGCCGCGTAAACCGACCTCAACAACTCCCTCGGCAAGCCCCTTCCCGAGCACGACCTGGACCGGTATGCCGATCAGCTCCATGTCTTTGAACTTCACGCCCGCACGGTCCTCGCGGTCGTCCAAAAGTACGTCGACGTGCATCGTCCTGAGCGCCTCATAGAGGTCCGTACCCGCGCTCTGCTGAACCGGGTCCTTGGAAGCAGCGACGATGAGCGCCACTTCGTACGGAGCGATCGAGATCGGCCAGGCGATGCCGTTCGCGTCGTTGCGCGCCTCTATTGCCGCGGCCATCGTACGGCTGACGCCGAGACCATAACAGCCCATAATGATCGGATGCTTCTGCCCGGTATCATTCTGAAACAGCGCATTCATGTCTTTGCTGTACTTCGTGCCGAGCTTGAAGATATGTCCGACCTCGATACCGCGCGCGTCCGATAGACTCCCGCCGGAACAGCGCGGGCACGCATCACCGGCGACGGCGGTACGGATATCTCCCCACGTCCCGGCCTGGAAGTCGCGCCCAATGACAACGTCTATCCGATGGGCATCCGCCGCATTTGCGCCGACCACGAAGGAACCGCCGGTCTTCAGCTCATTGTCCGCATAGATCGGCACGGCGGCATCCAACCCGACCGGGCCGGCAAATCCGACGGGTGCGCCGGTAACTCGAACGACGGTCCCGGGTTCTGCAAGCTCGACCTGCTTCGCCTGGACGACCCGCGCGAACTTCGGCAGGTTAAGCTCCCGGTCCCCGCGCACCAGCGCCGCCACGGGCTTGCCGTCCGCGACGCAAACGATCGTCTTAATCAGCTTGTCGGCGCTTACGCCCAAGAAGTCGCAAACCTCCTGAATGGTATGCGCTCCCGGTGTAGCGACGATCCGAGC
>JAYTEU010000214.1:0-4743 GCA_043734985.1 Chthonomonadaceae bacterium | reverse complement strand
CCGACATACAGCAGGCAGCCACCTTCGCGCACCCATTGCGCCAGGGCAGCCTGAACGCGCGCATTTGGTGGTTTCTGATAGTCGTACGAGAGCAGGAGCGCCTTGAAGGGACGTAGATATCCGGGATCAGCCGCCCTGTCGAGCGATACTACCTGAACGGGAACGCCCCGCTGGAGCAGGGGCATCGCGAGACCGGCCAGGCCGTCCATATCGCTCGCAAAGGGCGCCTCTCTCTGCCACTGCATGGAATCGGAAACGAGAACGCCGATATTCGCGCCCGTCGCGGCATTACCGGACTCCTGGGTCTGGTTGTGCATGTCGTGCAGCGCCGCGACTACCGAATTGATCTCGGTGGCGTACTCCGTGGGCACATGGCCATAGATCCGTTCGGGCCACGGCATCACTTCGTAGGAATCGACTTCGGGAAAGAGCAGCGCAGCGACCAGTGTCTGCTCGTAATGCGATTTGTAGTCGGCAAGCGTCCGGCTCGGGTCGTCTTCCAGCGGATCGGTAAGAAACCAGAGGCGCTTGCCCGTGCCACGCATCAGGTGATAGAGCGAAGAGTACTCCAGGTAGGCAAGCGAGAAGGTCCAGTCCTGCCGAAGACCGACGTAGCGAATGGGCATCCGCGCCGTACCCGTCCAGACTTGGCCGACCACGTCCTGAACCGCGGGCAGGCTGGTGATACCGTAATGTGGGCTGACGATGCCGGACATTGCGTAGTGGAGCGGGCTGTGGATGGCGACCATGCGGCGAACGACCGGCCGCGCATCGGCGAACGGCTGCAGGAGCTGCGAAATTTGATTGGTCTCCAACTGCGCCATCAGCCGACCGGTCTGCCATCGGGCCGATATACTGCTCGCGGGATCCTCCCACGGTCGATTGAGCGTCTGCTGCCACGCGGTTTTGAACGCCGGCTCATAACCGGCTCGCGCCAAGTATTCCGGCTCTTCCGGGCAGATTCCCTCGCTGCCGTTCGCGAGCGCCGCTTCGTAATAGGCGCGCTCGGCCGCAATCCGTCCGGGCGTAGGCGAGTAGTAGACACTATCGCCGATGGTTATGGGTTTGCCGTCCGCGCCTGTCTGTGCCTCGCCGGGATGCTGAGCAAGGTAATCCCTGCCATCACGCATGCCGCCCATCGTCCAAACCGTATAGGCGCGCTGTTTCCAGCCCTGAATAGCTTCGGCTGCACTCGTATAGGCGAATACGGCGTCCGTCTGAACCTCCAGTTGAGGGTCAGCGCCGTGCCCGGACTGAAACACGGTGTAGGGCTTGGATGACGATCGCATAACGGTCGGCCGTACCGAGGGAGGAAGCCCCTGCGTCATAAGCCGGGACAGGTATTCGGGAAATCCGTCGCCGTTCAGGTCCTGCGGCGCAACGGTGAAGCGCACCTGCTTTACAGTGACTGGCCCCGCCTTCGCAGAGATGACGACCGAGATATGCGATCCCAGCGGCCAGCTTTGCGGCATCGTCCAGAACGTGACGAAGGCCCGCTTGTCGGCGTCGCTGAAATCCGATTTCGACGCGACCGGTTTGTTGTCCGGGCCGGGGATCACCACCTCGGGTGCGGTTGGACTATTCTCCGCCAGCACTAGCTCAATGCGGCAGCGGTCGCCTGGTGCGACCGGAAACGCGTACGTCCAGGTTTGCCCCTGCTCCGCGTGCCGCGCGCCGTCGACGATAGTCGTGCCGCCATTGTTTGTAAGGAGCGCCTGTTCCGCCGCCGTCCCGGGTACGGCGGCTGTCGGATAGGGCAAAGGCGGCGCGGCATTTGCGATGCCGCGCACAATGGCGACCGCTCCCACTATTGCCAGAGCGGCCGCGCCGAACATTTTATGTTGATTGATAACCTGCATACCTCGCATAACGAACGACTTCGCCTCCTGATCTCGCCCGAAAGATCGCGCTTACACGGGTCATTATAGCCGGTAACAACGGCAATCGGCAACCGGCAACCGGCAGCCGACAGTCGGCAGTCGGCAGTCGGGCAATTGCCGTGTACACTAAACCGGTCGCTCAACGTACTTGCGGTCGGCCCTGGAATAAACCCCTACTGCCGATTGCCGACTGCCGACTGCCCAATTCACGCCGACGCGCCCGTATAGTGTTTCAAGCCGAACCGCCAGAAGAGGGACGAAAGCGTCAGCATCACAAGTCCGACAAAGACGGCCGTGGGGACTTGCAACGGACCGCCTCGGCCGGCGAGCGCTTCGGCGGGGACCGTAATAATGAAGGCCACGGGGATAACGTACGTCAGGCCGCCCCGGAGCCAGCCCGGATAGATGTCGATCGGATAGCGGCCCGCTTCAAAGGCCTGCCACATGACCTGCTCCAGGTTATCGAGACGGGTTACCCAGAAAGTGAGTGTTACGAGGATTAGCCAGAATGCGTAAACGATCATTAGTCCTGCCGTGAGGGTAAGCGCAAATGCGAATGCCTGCTGGAAGCCGATATGCAGGGAGAGCTTTCCCGTCGAATACACGGCGAGCCCGACGCCGAGCATTACATTGACGCCTCGCCAGATATTGACCTGCCGAAACGTAGCCAGGAACTGGGCGCTTACCGGTTTCAACAGCACAAAATCGAGCGTGCCCTGCCGAACTTGCTCCATGATCTGCCGCATGTTCGGGGCGATGAACATTTCGATCAGCCCGTTCAGCAAGTAGTACACGGCCAGCAGCACTACGACATGCGGGAGGCTCCAGCCCCGGATTGTGTTAGTATATTGGAAAACTACCGAAAGCCCGCCGAGCGTGGTGACCATCCCCAGCAAACTCGCCACGATCCGCGCAAAAAAGTCCGCTCGATACTCCATGTCGGTCTGGATGCTGGTTCGGAAGAACACGCGGAATAACTGTAAGTAGCGCAAATCAGCCTCCATCGAGCGGCAAACATGTTCCGGGCGGTCGGATGCGCCCGGTTAAGCTCCCACGGCGGAATACTGCCGGACTCCGGCGGCCCACATGCAGCGAAACAACACCAGCGCTATCGCGAGCCAAAAGAGCTGGAAGGCAAACCCTGCCGCGATCTGGCCGGATGTAAGTCGGCCCAGCAGCAGTTCGACCGGGAAGCCACCCATGCTCCGAAACGGCGAATAGGTCGCGGCGACCGCCATCCATGCCGGCAGGAGCGCCAGAGGAGCGATTCGTCCGGCCAGAAAGCTGTCCAGAGCAAAGTAGAATTCGTTAATCGCCTCCACGCGCGTGGTCCAGAAGGCAAAGAGCGCCAGGCTGTATTGGAGAACGTAGCGGAGCAGGCCGGCCAAAATGACTGCGGGAATTCCTAGCATGAATTGGGGTATAGAGTGCGGCGGAGAAGGGCGCAGCATGACGAACAGCAGAATCCAGGCAGGGAGTATCATCGCGCTGGTCGTCAGCTTGAAGGCTATGTTGGCCGCCAGATCGCCGTGGATCGGATTGAGGGGCTTGAGTAGGCGCGGCGATAGGTTGCCGTCACGGACTCGAAACGAGAATTCGAATGCGTCCCAGCTCATGGTCAAATGCCCGACCACCATGAATACCAGGAAATATGCGGTAAAGTCACTCTGGCTGTAGGTTGTGGCGCCGTTGGAAATCTTTCCGCCGCGTGCCGCGGACGCGGCAGTCCACACCGCGAGCGAGATGAGCGGGCCGACGAAACCCCAAACTGCCCAGATGAGGATACCGAACCGGTATTGCAGCATCTGTGCGACGGCAGTCTTTAGATTGGCCTTGTATACCGCGATCCAGTATCCCATTTCAACTCCCGCAGATCACCTGCCCATCACCCATTCGATGAAGCAGCAGCTTCTACCTTCGCGGTCTGGAACACCTGTTCGATCACCTCTTCGATAGGCGGATCCTCGACGGTCATATCGACGACAGGGAAGTTCGCGAGAAGCCGGGCTACAACCTCCGAGGTCGCTTCACGGGCAAGCCGCAGCGTGATCTTGCAATCCTTACGCTCGATCACTTCGCCGTATGCTTCCGCCTGTTCCGCAGCCTCCGGGGTCTCCATGTCTAGCCGGACGCGCTTGAAGGGAGCCATTCGATCGGACAGTTCGGACAGCGCGCCATCATAGAGGAGTGTACCCTGATGAATGACGATGATTCGCTTGCAGAGGGCCGTCACGTCGGCCATATAGTGACTAGTTAGGAGGACGGTTGCGCCATACTTTTTGTTGTGCTCGGCGATAAACTGGCGAATACGACCCTGCATGGTAACGTCCACGCCGAGGGTAGGCTCGTCCAGGAACAGAACCGAGGGCCTGTGAAGCAGAGCGGCGGCCAACTCGCACTTCATCCGCTCGCCTAATGACAGCCCGCGCACGGGCTTCTTCAGGAGCGATTCAAGGTCGAGTAGGGCTATCAACTCGTCGAGAGTGCTGCGGAATTGGGATTCCGGAATCTGGTAGACGGCTTGATTTACAAGGTAGGAATCCATGGCGGGAATGTCCCACATCAACTGGTTACGGTTGCCCATAACGAGGCTCATGTTTCGCAGGTATTCGCGTTCCCTGCGCCACGGCACCATTCCGAGTACATGCGCGCTGCCGGAGGTAGGGTGCAGCAGTCCGGAGAGCATCTTTAGCGTCGTAGTCTTCCCAGCGCCGTTGGGTCCGAGAAAGCCTACGACCTCGCCCGGCTGAATTTCAAAAGAGACGTCGTCGACCGCTTTAACGGATTTGTACTTCCGATGGAACAGGCTGCGAATGGAGGCTCCCGCGCCCGCCTCGCGCTCATGGACACGGTAGATCTTCTG
>JAYTEU010000213.1:0-6755 GCA_043734985.1 Chthonomonadaceae bacterium | reverse complement strand
CGCGCGCTGGTACCTGGTCTACCAGGGCCAAGTTCCGCCGCTGGAGTCGCAGTTCCAACCGATGCCGGTCCATGCTCCGAAGCCATTGTTTCTGGAGCGGCTCTCGGCGGGCTTTTACCGGTATGTGGCCGTGAGCAACATGTTCGAAGATCACGTCGATCTGGACCCGAAAACCGTGCGGATACTGCATAACTGGCCAGTCGCGTGGCGGAGCGACGAGCGCGGGACCGGACCGTCGCGGCTGACGATCTATCGTGCGCCCGATACGCTGAGGGCTTCGCCAAAGCCGCTGCCGTCACCGATCCTCGGCAAGCCGGTAGCACCGACCGCCGAGTAACTGCCGCTTTAGTAGACCGCGACATTGGACGCACCGGAATCCGGCTGAGTGGCGGACGATGTCTGTTTGATCGCCTGCATCACCGGCCGCACGTGCCCGGCCATTCGCGGCGGCAGGACGACACCTTCCGTCGTGAGGTCGCTCATGTCCAGGTCTTGGGGCGGAACTTGATTCAGCTTCACAAATCCGATGCCGTACATAACGATGTAGGCCACGATGGCGCACCTTAGCGCATACGATACGAAGCGCGGCTTGTGCAGTCGCGCCCATTCGAGGAGGGACAGCGGCGCTACCAAGAGCGCCATCTTCGCCGCGATAAAAAATACAAGCCCCATTTCCCAATAGTGCTTAAAAAGCGGATTGGCTTCCACTGCGCCATGCTGCCGAATAAAAATAATAGTGGTCGCGAGGTCGGCCACTCCGATCCCCATGATTATCCACGTCTCTTTCGCTAACTTCATCGGTCATTCGTCTCCCGCAATATTTCGAGGCTGATTTGTTCTTTTTCCACATATCGAGCGGACATCTCCAACATTTGTTAGATATCGGTAGTGGCAATAGAACCTCGGTGCCCTTATGGGTCTTCACCGTTTCGCGCCCACTTTCGGAGAGCGTCTATCGTGTCGACGAATGCAACGACGCGCTGGGGCGGCTTTTGTTCGGTGAGTCTGTTGTGGTGTTTGAAAATATTCGCGAGAAGGGTTTGAGAGTAGGATGCGCGTATTCATTCGGTGGAAATCGTGCCGCTCCTATTGCGTGTGGGCAGGAGGTTAGGGGACGAATGGATCAATCCGCAGGAACGAAAAGCGGAGCGTCAAAAGTAGAATTCGACGTTGTTTCGACCGAGCGCCTGCTCCAACTGCTGTAACTTCTGGACGGCGCTTTCCTGGGCCTTTTCTATGATGTGGTCCTTCTCGGCTGCGTCCTTGAACCGGGCGGATGCCTCCGCCTGCGCCTTGGGAACCAGATTATCGTCCCGCCATAGAAGGCCGCCCTGGACGTTTTCGACCCGGAGGGTGATGTTGGGAGGATAGACGATCGGGCGAGGCAGCCGCACTCGCAGTCCGACAGTTCCGTCCTTCCGGCGGCTCGATGCTACGTCGCCGACCGATACGCGTGAGAGGTCGATGCCTGCCTCGACGGTTCCCTCGGCTACCACGAGTACCTGATTGTGGGTGGCCCAGTGGGAGACGCTGTCGCCGCCAGGTACGCTATGCATCCAGCCTTCCGCGTCCTTTTCCGAGGTTTCGCGAAGCACTTCCTTCATCGTCATCTTTACGGTGTGCAGATCGCCGAGCTGTTGGAGGGAGATAATAACCGGCCTGGGATCGATGTCCAGGTCTCCGGAGGAGCTGCGCCGTGGGCCGCCCAGAACGCCGGTCGCCGAGAGCCAGCCGACAAATGCACCGCCGACAACTACCCCGGCAATGAGTATCCAGTGCCAGGGAACGCCCAAGGCTCGCCGAGTTTGGGCGCGCGGCCCGAGTTGAAATCCCATGCTGTTGTCCTGACGGCAAACTTAGAATTACGGCGCCTCGCCGTTAAGGACACAGCGGAAGCCGATTGTGTAGTACATATAGGACGGGAACTGCCGCTGCCGGAACGAAGTTCGAAATTCGGCAGGCAGATTGCCCTCCCACGATCCGCCACGTAATACATGGCGCGGTCCTGATCCTGGCTCGCGCAAGGAGCCTCCCTCGATCGATTCGTGACACCATTCCCATACGTTGCCCGCCATGTCCATTACACCGTACGGACTGGTTCCCATAGGAAATGCGCCCACCAGCACCGTACTGCCCGCATCGGCGTAGTTGCTGTGCGAACATCGGCAGCGATTTGGATCCCAATTGTTGCCCCAGGGAAACCTGCGGCCATCCACTCCGCGAGCCGCTTTTTCCCATTGAACTTCGGTCGGCAGCGAAACACGCGCCCATTTGCAATACTCTACGGCATCCTGCCAGTGAACGTTCACCATCGGATGATCGTCTATCCAGCCCCAGGGCGGCGGATCGGGCATGGCTTGTTTCGCCGCCGCGCAGAATCGGCGGTACATTGCGACGGTGACGGGATTACGATAGATCCAGAAGCCCTCCAGCACGATGCGGCGGCGCGGATTGTCGATCTGGTCGCCGTCGCCCATCGCGAACTCTCCCGCCGAAACCCAGACCATCTCCGCGCCGTCCGGGTCGTGGTCACGCATGGGCGGCGGATGCTTCAGGAACGGCCAGAAGGAGAACCGGGGACTGGCTTCGGATGGCGGCACGTTTGTCATGCTCGGAATGGACGGCGGCTCCGGCACGAGTGGCGGCGGAATCGGCTCGGACAGCCAGCGCGCGGAGCCTTGCACTCGCGAGGAGGGCGGCTCCGGATCTGGAGGCTTCGGACGAGTAGAAGCGCTGCTGCCTTGGGGCGCGCGAGGTTCCAGCGGGGGCAGTTTCGGGCCGGAGACAGGGGGCATCGGCGGAAGCTGCGGGACGTCGGCGGGCTGCATGCTTGGAAGATCGAAGGAGTGAGAACCCGACACAGGCAGATCGAAACCGGAGGCCGAGGCGCGCTCCATGGAGATCGGCGGAACCTGGGGCGGTCGGGGGCTGCCCTCGCCGGAAGCGGTCACCGCAGCCCCGTGCAAGGACGAACCGGAGCCGCTGGATGCGAGCTGGGAACCGCTATCGGAGCCTAACCGCGGGACGCTCCCGGAGCCGGGCTGGGCTGTGCCGGGCTGTTTGACGCTGCCGGAGTTGGGCGGCGATGGGCTGCGCGATGCCGAGCCTGCCGGCGGTGTTTCCAGGATTGTGGTGGCTTCAGTGTTCGCGTACGAGGCGTGGTCGGCAGGGCTTAGTTGCGCCGCCGCATCGATCAGCGCCAGTCGCATGGCCCGCGCGGAGGTGTAGCGCTGCGCGGGGTCTTTTGTCAGGGCTCGGGCAATGATGGCGCAAATTCCGGCCGGGACCGCTTCCGGAAGGGGCGCGGGCTCATCCTCCTTGATGGCGGCGTAGAGAGCTCCCCAGCCCTGCTGGAAGAAGGGCAGATTTCCCGCCAGCATCTTGTAGAGCATCACGCCGACCGCCCAAACGTCGGTCTGTTCGGAAAAGAGACCGTCGAACATCTCCGGCGCCATGTATGCCGGAGTGCCCGCGACCCTTGTGGAGCCTGTCGATTGGAGGACTCTCGATACGCCGAAATCGGTGAGGCGCGGCGTTTCGCCCTGGAGCAGCACGTTGCCGGGCTTGAGGTCGCGGTGGATCATCCTGCGGCCGTGAAGATGCTCCAGTCCGAAGAGCGTGCCGCACGCCATATCCACGGCGGCCCGAACCGTGGGGGCCTTGCCGCCGTGCCTCTTCAGCCAGTCGGAGAGCGAGCCATCCGGGGCGTATTCGCTGACGATGACGATGTGGCCATCGTATTCGTCGGCGTCGAGCACCGGCAGCACGTTGGGATGGCCGATGACCTGGAGCCAGCTCTGCGCTTCGTTTCGGATCGCGTCCAGGTCCGGCTCATCGTCGATGGGTATCTTGAGCGCGACCTGTGTGGTGAGAAACTTGCCGCGCCGCTCGGCCAGCCAGACCACCCCGAAGCTCCCCTTGCCAAGCTGGCGTATCAGAGTATAGGGCCCGATTCGTTCTTCCGCCCTTAACATGCCTTCTCCCGCCTCCGACCCGCGGTCCGCGGCACACTGTTGGGCTCGCCGACGCTTTCCATAACCTTTAGTATAGCCGAAGGGGGCGGCATTGACAAGACAAATGCGGGAGGGGGAAACGGGCCAAGCTCGGCTAGACGCGATGCCTTTTAAATAAGGGCGCAGGGCGCCACGGCATTGAAATGCCGGTCTACGTCTACGAAGTCCGACTGCGCGGACTCAATGCTTAACTGGTACCTATTCAAAAGGCATTGCAACTAGACGCCCAGTGAGTCGCGCATGTAGGCGCGGCTGATCGTGATGGCTTCAAGAGGCGTCAGCTCGGTGCGGTCCTGTTCGGACACTAGGAAGGCCGGGTTTGTTTCATTGACCGCTGCCATGGCCGCCTTCAGATCGACATCGCCTCTTCCAAGCTCCAGGAAGACTGGGCTGGCCTTGCCGTCGGCGTCGGTCCGGCGCTTGCCGTCCTTGAAATGGTAGTAACCGGCGCGGTCCGCGTGCTGTCGGATGAATTCCGCCGGATCTTTGCCGCCGTACCAGACCCAGAAGACGTCGATATTGAATTTGACGAGGGCAGGATCGGTTTCCGCGCTGAGAATCTCCATTCCGTTTACGCCGCCCAGGTCTTCGAACTCCCATGCGTGGTTGTGGTAGTTGAAGCTCAGGCCCTCGTCCGCCAGTGTCTTGCCGATCTCGTTGAAGAGTTTTGCGGACTGTTTGTAGCCGTCCACCGTTTTCGAATCGGCTACTCCGGAGCACATCAAGTGCTTTATGCCGATGGCCTTCGCATAGTCGATGTGGCTCTGTAGATTCTCCTGTTTGGCATAATCGCCGTAACCGAAGTGCGCTCCGGACACGGAGAGATTATGCTCCGCGAGCAAGCGCTTCGCCTCGCTCTCACCGTGGGACTGATAGAGATTTCCAGCTTCGATCGCGGCATAGCCCGCCTGCGCGACATCGCGCAGGACCGAGTCGAAATCGGACTGGGAGCGGCTCCCAAAAACGATCAGTTGTACCGAGGCGATGGGTTTCGTCATGGAAGTTTTCCTCTGTTCATTGAGTTGGTCAATTCAGGTCGGCTTTAATGTCCGTCACGCGGGGCGGGGCGCTATCCGTTCAAGCGGCCACGGAGTTCGCGGCTTTCTGCTTGCCCCGCTCTATCGCTCCGTTGGGTAGGGCAGAGACCGCGAAACGGACAATGGGGCGAGGTGGACGCCATGGATTGTAAAGAAAGATTGCGGCCTATCTTGCAGGGGCGGGAGCGTCGTTGGATTGCTTTCCGCCGCCGAGATAGCGTGTGATGCCGGCCGCTATTGCCTGGGCCATCTTGTTCTGTCCGTCCGTGGTCTTGATGAAGGCGGCGTCCTGCTTGTTGCTCAGTACCACCATCTCGATCGTTACGACGGGCACCTGCGAGAATATCGAGCCGGTAAGTACTCCCTGTTTGCCGCCGATAAAGGTCTGCGAATCGCCCTTGACGCCCGCCAGAGGGATGTCGCCCCTCAGCACGCGCTTCATCTCGCCCGCCAGCTCCACGGCGGCCCGCCTGCTTGCCGCGCGTACTTCGGGCGACGGACCGGTCACGCCTTCTTTGGTGCCGGTGCGATCCGGATAGTAGAGCGCATAGCCTCGGGACGAACTGCTGTCGCAGTGAAGGCGAACCATGATTCCTGCGCCCGCCTCGTTGGCTTTGATCGCGCGGTCTTTATTTCGTACCAGTTGGCTCTCGCTCTCCTTCGTCATAACAACTCGAAATCCCTTTTGCTGGAGGAGCCTTTCGAGCTTTTTTGCCACTACCCAGTCAATGTGCGTCTCCGTCGTGCCGTTCTGTTTCGTGTAGCCCGGGTTGACTTCGGACGGATGCCCGGGGTCGATGCAGACGACCTGCTTGTCCTGTGCGGAGGCGGAGAGTGTCGAAAGCGCGGCTGCCATTCCCATAAAGCCCAAAACCGTGAATCTTGCCAAAGCGGTCTCCTAATCGAGTTAGTTGGCGCTGCCGCCGCCCGGAAGAAGGTACTCTGAAGGAGATGCCTCTCGATGCGGCCAATAGAGAATGCGATAACTGTGAGCGGAGCGCGCCAACATGAAAAGTGCCCAGATGGATCGGATCGGCGGACGGGTTCCCTCGGCGCTTTTTGTGCGCGCGGCGGCAGGGGCGTTTCTGCTGATCCTGGCGTTCGGATGGCTGTGGTGGCGCACCGTGAGTCACGCTCCGCTAATGACGGTTTCGGCGATACAAGTTCCTCGCAACAATTCATATACATTATACGCGAAGGCGAGCAGGGTTCTTTCCGGCACACAGGATGTTGGGCGTGCCACGGCTACTCGTCGAACCGGGCTGTCGCAGCTGCGATCGCTACAGGATTTGGTTGAGGCTAATCGGCCGGCGTTGATCCTTGTGCATGAAGGTCTGCACCTTGATTACGTGCAGCCGCCCGCACGATCGGCGATTCAATCGACCTCACTTTACGAATTCGGAATGCTCGCTCGATTGCTCGCTATCGAGACGGGAATGCAAACTGAGCGGCAGGATTGGAATGGCGCGGCGAACGTACAACTGGACCAACTCGCATTTTCGGAGAGCCTGCTGCGTGGCGGCGGCGTTGAGTCTGTTCCGATTGCCCTGAGCTTTCGACGCTTTCGAGCAATCCACAGTCAGGAACCTTTCGATAAGCTGAATGCCGTGCAATTGCGCGCCGCCATAAGCCGCCTTCAGGCTATAATCGCCCACCGGCCGGCGTTTGCGGATATCCTGGTGGATGAGAAGACGCTTCAGCTTAC
>JAYTEU010000212.1:0-3769 GCA_043734985.1 Chthonomonadaceae bacterium | reverse complement strand
CGTACGTCCCTGGCGGTGAAAGAGGTGTTTCGAGGTACGTTCGCTCTCGTCGAGGCCAAGCTCGACACGGGGCGAACGCATCAGATCAGAGTGCACTGCGCCTATATCCACCATCCCGTCGTCGGCGATCCTGTCTACGGCGGAATGCGAAAAGCGCCCTCGCAGGCGTTCGCGCCGGAACTTCGGGCCCCTTTGGAGCACGCGATAGAGGCGCTGAACGGCCAGGCGCTCCACGCTTACGCATTGGCCTTTGCGCATCCCCGCACCGGCGAACCCCTATCCTTCACCGTCGATCTGCCCGCCCCGATGCGGATCCTGCTGAATCTGCTGCGCTAAGAGTGTATGCAAAGTGCGCCCCCCACACCCGCACGCGGGTACCCGCAATTCTGGGGGAGTTGTTGCACCTCGCGCCAGCAGCTTCCCCTAGCCCTCCACCCTCTAACCCACTCACTGTCCAACGGCCGCCGATTCCTCGGTTTGCAGCAGCATCTTCCGCGCGTATCCGATACTTTGCAGCGCGCGTTTATGCGTCGGCTCGGTGCTAAGGGCGCGCTCGAACTGCACGATTGCGTCCTCATATCGGCGCTGGTCGCAATAGACCTTTCCGAGACTATAGCGAAAATCGGAATCCTCCGGCTTGAGCGCCAGGGCCAAGGTGAACTCCGCCCCGGCCTCGATGGAGCGGTGCTGAGCGCTGAGCAGAATTCCGAGGTCGTAGTGCGCGGTGGCGTCCTGCGGGTCGAGCGCTGCGGCGCGCCGGTACCGGCTCTCCGACTCGTCGTACCGCTTCTCCCGGTAGTAAGTGAGACCCAGGTTGAGAACAACGGCGGCATTCTTGGGATCGACCTCCAGAGCCTTGAGATACCACCGCTCGGCGTCGCCGAACCGCTCCGCCGCGTACGCTGTGTCTCCCTGTCTCTTAAACGGCAGGGAGAGCCCCGCGGGCGTTTTAACTTCGCTCGGATCGTGAGATTGAACGGCTGCCTGCCTGATTACGGGAGGATTCCGGCCGTTGAAGTAGATTAGAAAGAGAGCGGACAGCAGCGTGGTAAGCAGGAGCGGCATCCCGAATTCGGACCAGAAGCCGGCATGGTAGCGTGGCGGGCGCGCTATTTCGCAGTTGATGGCGTGGAAATCGGCGCCGGGTTGGCGCTGGGCGTATTGCACGCAGGCGCGAATGTCGGCGGGCGTGACTTCCGGATGGTGACGCAAGCGGATGTCACGAAAGGACCAGCCCTGCTCGAGGAATGCCAGGACCGTCGCGACCCGGACATCGGTTCCCGCGATAAAGGCCGTTCCCTGCTCTCCGTCGGATTGTATTCGAATCCGCCGCATCCGCTTCCTTTCCTCATCGTTTCCACACGACATTTCGCCAATACCTTACCGCAATGCTCTCGCACGATTGCACGGCGCCGGGTAACGATATAGTAATCCTGTGGCAGTAGGTATTGCTGGAAATTGCATAGGAAGTTTCGGATGCAAGTGCGGTAATAATTAGGGGTCTCATCCGTGAAATCGGTGTAACCAGGTTGATCCGTGATTCAGAAAAAGGGGGTGGCGGCGATAGACAGACGACGGAAGCGAACTTGACTTCCCTATGGTTTGTTACGTAGAATAGGCTGGGGAGGGGAATATGACACAATTGGCGCTGGAGCACCTGTCTGAACAAATGGCTAAACTTGTGCGTGATGCGCAGTGCGGTGAAGAGATAATGTTCACAGAGAATGACAAACCGATTGCTCGCCTCGTGCCGGTGCTGAACTCGCACAAGAGACGTCAGGCCGGCAGCGCAAAGCACTTGCCGCACTTTATGGCCGACGACTTTGATGCCACTCCCGAGGGTTTCGAAGAATACATGCCATGAAGCTTCTACTCGATACCCACACCTTTCTCTGGTTTGTTTGGGACGATCCGCAACTGAGCTTAACGGCGAAGGGAGCCATCGAATCCGACAAAAACGAGATATACCTCAGTGCCGCTACTCCTTGGGAGACATCTATCAAGGTAAGTACGGGAAAGTTGTCTATAGGGCAGGATGTAGTGCCGTTTTTCGCGGAGCACATGGACATAAATAACATAGTCCTCCTGCCCATTCTGCTCGCTCATATCGGTATTGTCTCGACCATGCCGTTCCACCACAAAGATCCGTTCGACCGCCTTCTTATTGCACAAAGCTTGATTGAACAGATGCCACTGATAAGCGCCGATAGCGTATTCGATCGTTATGGCGTTGAGCGCATCTGGTAGGCGCTACCCCATCCCCAGCACTCGCCGCAGGTACTTGCCCGTGTAGCTTGCTTCCACGGCCGCCACCTGTTCGGGCGTGCCCTCCGCCACTACCAGCCCGCCGCCGTCGCCGCCTTCCGGCCCCATGTCGATCGGCCAGTCGGCGCACCCAGAGGGTACCCGGATCACGTCGAGGTTGTGCTCGATGACCAGGACGCTGTTGCCGGTGTTGACGAGCCGGTGGAGCACTCCGATCAGCTTGTCGACATCGGCGAAGTGGAGGCCGGTCGTCGGCTCGGCTATAAGTGGTCTTTCACCGGCAGCGGCCTTCGCCGGTGGCTACCAGACGCTGCCGGGCTTTTTGGTATTCGGCAATGGTTCGCCCATGGCCCGGACGCAGGCCCCTCGGGACCACCCTCGGCGCGCTCCGGTCCTTGCTGCGATCGTTCCCAGCCGCCGATCTCCCGGCCAATCACGATGAGCGCCTTTGCCGAGAACTCATACTGCGATGCCGACAGCAGTTTAAGATCCTTCGCCAGGCGCACAAGGTAGCGTAGCCGCTCCAGCCGCAGATTGGCGCGGCGGAGCAGATCGAACTTCTCTTTCGTGTACGATGCCTCGATCAGAAGCTCCAGGATTTCAAGCGCTCCCTCCTCCAGACGGTTCCCCAGCGTAAAGCGGTGCTGCCGGACGAACCCCGCGATATGGGGCAGCAGCCACAGCGTGTAATCATAAGTTCTGGTTACGGCACTGACTTCATTCGGCATGGGTCGATATTTTCAAATATTTTTCCTTTGGGCGGCAAGCCGCCCAAGAAGATCAAAGGGTAATAGGGTAAAAGTGCATAGGGATACTACTACGGTCCTGAGGCGCAACGAAACCCGTAGAGGCTGTCCCCGTTCACCGGGCTGTCCCCGTTACGAAACGCGGCGCGGAAGGCGTCGGGATTAAAATCGCGCCACGAGCCCCCACGCACCACGCGCCAACCATACTTTCCATATAAAACCAGTCGTCCATCGCCACGATGTTCATGCATGTTCCGTTCGCGTCCGTACATGGCTGTTCGTCTCAGTACCCATTTCCTTCCCGACACGACGCAGCGAATCCTGCATCCGGCGATCTGCCAAATGATTGACGGCCGTTACCAGTCCGTAATTGTTTGAACGAGCGGCAGGTTGACACTGTAATATTGGGCGGTTTCGTTCGTGAGGCGCAGCACGTGTCCGTTACGGAGGGCTTTCGATTTGAATTGTGGATGCCGTAATAGGCGTCGGAGGAGCGGATCGACCTGCGCGGCTTGGGAGTCTGGAATCGCCATACAAACAACACTAAATCGGGCAGATATTGCAACTGTGCGCCAGAAGTCCGATTCGTTGATTGTCACAAACAGTGCGCCGGATTCGCGGCTCAGAATTGCGGGAATGGCCTCGTCTTTAATGACCGTGTTTGGACGTAAGTCGGTAATGAACACGACCGCACCGCGATACCACGAGGCAATGGATTGCTCCAGACCTCGGCCAAGAAGCTGCTCGTCCAGAACAAT
>JAYTEU010000211.1:0-2471 GCA_043734985.1 Chthonomonadaceae bacterium | reverse complement strand
GGTGCGCGATATATCGGCGAGTGGTCCATCGCTGTCAATCCATACATTTTGAAGCCAATGAAGGACATCCTGTTCGACGAAAAGATCGCCGGGAGCTTTCACCTCACTCCGGGCCAGGCTTACGAGGAGGCCGACAATGGAAATCGGTCGCAAGTGCACTGGGACATGGTGTGCATCCAGCGTCCGGAATTCGGCGGCGGCGAGATCTATTTCGACGGCCAACTGATCCGCAAGGACGGCCTATTCGTACCGGAACGGCTTCACGGGCTGAACCCGGACAGCCTGTCGAAAGCGCAGCCCTGACACGTCTTTCCTGTCGGCATACTCTCAATACAGCCAGTCAAAGTTGCACCGAGCGGTCCGCTTAAGCCATCCGGTTGTACAAGCGTCAGTCGGCGTGCTCGCAGCGCAGCAATCCATAGACCACACTGTCCGTGAGCGCCTGCCAGCTTGCCTCGATCACGTTTGTGGACACGCCTACAGTGCTCCACTCCTGCGCGCCATCCGAAGAGACGATGATTACACGCACCCGGGCGGCCGTTCCCTCCCGGGTGTTAATTACGCGGACCTTGAAGTCGGTCAGCTTGATCTGAGCGAGCTCCGGGTAGAACTCCAGCAGCGCCTTCCGAAGCGCGCCGTCCAGCGCATGCACCGGGCCGTCGCCCTCCGCCACCGTAAGGCGCTCTTCGCCATTTACCACGATCTTGACGGTCGCCTCGGTGATCGGCTCATCGTTCTCCCCGCGCCGCTCGACGATGCAGCGAAATCCCTTCAGCTCGAAGAGCGTTCTCGCGCGCCCAAGGGACCGCATCATCAGCAGCTCGAACGAACCCTCCGCGCCTTCGTAGCTGTAGCCGGCGTGCTCCCGTTCCGTCACCGCCTGAAGAAGCTTTCTGGCCTCCGGAGATTTTCTGTGAATATCCAGGCCGTACTCCGCCGCCTTGCCGGACATGCTGCTGCCTCCCGCCAGTTCCGATACCAGCAGGCGGCGCGAGTTGCCGGTCAGTTCGGGATCGATGTGCTCGTAACTCGCGCCCTTAAGCACCGCGTCGGCGTGTACGCCTCCCTTGTGGGCGAATGCACTCCGTCCAACGTACGAACGGCGTGTGTCCGGAATCAGGTTCGCGACCTCATCGACGTATTGCGAGAGACCGGTGAGATGCTCCAGCGATTCCGGAAGCAGGCAGTCGTATCCGAGTTTCAGGCGCAGCGACGCAACGACGGGAACCAGGTTACAGTTGCCACAACGCTCGCCGTAACCGTTAACCGTACCCTGCACGTGCATCGCGCCTTCGTGCACCGCAGCCAGCGCGTTGGCTACGCCGCATTCGGCATCGTTGTGCGAGTGTATTCCGACCAAAGCTCCCGGAAATTTGCCTATGACCTGTCGGACGATGTCGGCCAGTTCGTTTGGCAGTGTTCCGCCATTGGTGTCGCACAGCACCAATCGATCCGCGCCTGAATTCAGCGCGGCGCTTAGACAGCTAAGCGCATACTCCGGCCGATCCTTGTATCCGTCGAAAAAGTGCTCCGCGTCATAGATCACCATGTCTGCATGTCGCTTCAAATATTCGACACTGTCGGCGATCATGCGAAGATTTTCGTCAAGGGTGGTGCGCAGCGCAAATCTCACATGCTCTTCCCAGGACTTCCCGAAGATAGTTATTACGGGCGTCTCGGCACGCACTAACTTGGCTAGCTGCCCATCGTCGGCTGCCGTGACACCCGCTCTGCGCGTGCTGCCAAACGATGCCAGACGCGCCCGCTTCAGCGGCACCGACTTCATGCGCTCGAAGAACTCCTCGTCCTTCGGGTTAGAGCCCGGCCAGCCGCCCTCAATGAAATCCATGCCGAAATCGTCGAGTCGCCGCGCAATACGCACCTTGTCCTCGACGCTTAGGGTAATGCCCTCACCCTGGGAGCCGTCACGGAGGGTGGTGTCGTAGATCTCTATTCGCCTGCGCGGCGAGTCGGGCGTAGTCACGAGAGAAGTCCTTTCCTAGCTAAAGCCAAATCGGGTCTAAAGTATACCATAGTCGTGTAAGCAGCCCGCCCGGCTTTCGCCGGGCGGGCTGCAATATGCCTTCGGTCGATTACCGGTTCGGTTAACTTCGAAGGACGCGAACCGTTTCCCCGGTCGCGGCGGAGTTCCAGGCTGCCTCCGTCCATTCGATCACGCGCAGACCGAAGCTGGCCGGGCAGCCAATCTCTTCCTTGCCGAGTATAACCGAAATGAAGTTGTCGTCCGGGTTGCTTCCCTGGGGCAGTTCGTCGGAGGTTGGGATGTGCCTCTTACCCACGGCGTCGCTGACCTCCAGCTTACCGTTGCGCATATAGAATGCGCCCTTCTCGCACCAGATCGTGATATCTTCGTACCAGCTAGGCGCATTGCCGACAACGGATACGTTACCCTGTGCTCCGCCCTCGAACTCAATGTTCAGCGCGGAATTGATGTCCACTTTCGCACCCAG
>JAYTEU010000210.1:0-5881 GCA_043734985.1 Chthonomonadaceae bacterium | reverse complement strand
AACGACTGGAGCTGCTCGAATTTCGCCCTGGACAGGTCCAGGCCGCGCCACTCGAAATCCTCATAGCGCGGCATCCAGCCGATCGGGGTCTCGCGGGCCAGGGCGCGCCCGCGGCATCGGTCCACGATCCACTTCAGAACCCGCATGTTCTCCGAGTATCCCGGCCAGAGGAAATTGCCCTCCGTGTCCTTTCTAAACCAGTTCACCTGGAAGATGCGGGGCGTCTCCGTCAACGCGCGCTGCATCCTAATCCAGTGGCGGAAGTAGTCGCCCATGTGGTAGCCGCAGAAGGGGATCATCGCCATGGGATCCCGACGCACCTTCCCAAGCGCTCCGGTCGCGGCGGCTGTAGTCTCCGAGCCCATGGTTGCTCCCATATAGACGCCCGCGCTCCAGTTGAAGGCCTGCGACACGAGCGGAATGGTGGTGGCCCGGCGGCCCCCGAAGAGGATTGCGCTGATCGGCACGCCGTTGGGGTCTTCCCAGGCCGGGTCGATGGTGGGGCACTGCGAGGCAGGAGCGGTGAACCGGGAGTTAGGGTGCGCGGCCTTCGCGCCGGTCTCTTTTGCGATCTGCGGGGTCCAGCGCTTCCCCTGCCAGTCAAGGCACTCGGCGGGCGGATCGTCGGTCATGCCCTCCCACCAGACGCCTCCGTCCGGGGTAAGCGCGACATTGGTGAAGATAGTGTTGCGCGAGAGCGTTATCATCGCGTTGGGGTTGGTATTGACGGAGGTGCCCGGCGCGACGCCGAAGAAGCCCGCCTCCGGGTTGATCGCCCGTACGCGGCCCTCGGCATCCGGCTTCAGCCAGGCGATGTCGTCGCCCACGGTCCAGACTTTCCAGCCTTCGAACCCTGCCGGCGGAATGAGCATGGCGAAGTTCGTCTTGCCGCACGCCGAGGGGAAAGCGGCCGTGACGTAGGTCTTCTCGCCGCTTGGGTCCTCGACTCCCAGGATCAGCATGTGCTCGGCCAGCCAGCCTTCGTCGCGCGCGATGTTGGAGGCGATCCGCAGGGCGAAGCACTTCTTCCCGAGCAGCGCGTTGCCGCCGTAGCCGGAGCCATACGACCAGATTTCCCGCGTCTCCGGAAAGTGAACGATGTACTTCTCCTGGTTGCAGGGCCAGGGCACATCTTTCCTGCCGGGCGGAAGCGGAGCGCCGACGGTGTGCATGCAGGGGACCACGCGCTTCTCGGCCAGGTCGATCTGCGCGAAGACCGGCAGGCCGATGCGCGCCATAATGCGCATGCCGGCGACCACGTACGGCGAGTCGGTAAGCTGCACGCCGATCTGCGACATGGGCGAGCCGACCGGGCCCATGCTGAAGGGCAGCACATACATCGTCCGCCCCCGCATCGCGCCGTCGAACAGCCGCTTCAGCTTGCGCCGCATCTTGAACGGCTCTTCCCAGTTGTTGGTAGGGCCGGCCGCCTCCTTGGAGAGCGAGCAGATAAACGTTCGGTCCTCCACGCGCGCGACGTCGCCGGCATTCGAGCGAGCGTAGTAGCAGCCGGGCCACAGCTCCTCGTTCAGCTTGATAAAGGTGCCGCTTTCCACCATCCGGCCGCACAGCGCATCGTACTCCGGCTGCGAACCGTCCACCCAGTGGATCGTGGCGGGCTGCGTCAGCCTCGCCATCTTGTCGACCCATTTGAGCAGGTGCTCGTTTCGGCTCAGCGGAACCTCCGTGTCGCGCCCCTCCCACAAGTTGGTATTATATGCCGCCGCGGCGGAGTCAGTAGCTTGGATTGCTGCCATTACTCTTCCCTTCACTTCCAAATTCGATCGGCCCGATCGAACCCATCCGCCCGATCGTTCGTATTCTGCCGACTGCCGACTGCCGACTGCCGATTGCCCGAGCCCCTCACGGCCTCAGCAGTACCTTAATCGACTCCGTCCCGGCGTGGACCATCTCAAAGCCTTCCAAGTACCGGTCGAGCGGAAGCTGGTGGGTGACGATGCCATCTACATTGAGCAAGCCTCGGTGCAGGTAGTCGATCACTTTAGGGTAGCAGCCGGGGCTAAGATGCGCGCCGTAGATGTTCAGCTCCTTGCTGTCGCCGATGATGGTCCAGTCGGTGGTCGTCGGATCCTTCATCACGGAGAACTCGACGAAGTTTCCGCCCTTGCGGATGGCACGCAGGCCCTGGTTCACCGCGTCGGGATGCCCCGTCGCCTCGATGTATACATCGCATCCGTAACCCTCCGTCATGTCGAGTATCGCTTGGGCCACGTCGCACGTATCCGGATTGAAAGTCACGTCCGCGCCCAGCGAACGGGCCAGCGCCAATCGTTGCTCGCTCTTGTCGATCGCGACTAGAACGCCCGGGTTTTTCAGCCGCGCGCAGGCCACCATGCCTAGGCCGAGCGTCCCGCATCCCGCGATCACGCAGACGTCCCCGAACTCGATCCGCGCGCGCTCAACGGCGTGCATGGAGCAGGCCAGCGGCTCGATCAAGGCCGCCTTTTCAATCGGCAGGTCTGCCGGCACCTTGTAGTTCAGCGCGCGGGCCGGAAAGACCATAAACTCCGCCATCCCGCCCTGCGTGCAGGTGTGAAACCCGTAAATGTCGTGAACGGCGCACAGGTGGTATTGGCCGCGGGAGCAGTACCGGCAGGAGCCGCACGGCACGATCTGCTCCGAAATCGCCCGGTCGCCCGCCTTCAGGCCGTATCGCTCGCCTGCGCCATCGCCGAGCGCCCAGACCGTTCCGATTAGCTCGTGCCCGGCCGTGACAGGCGCCTGCACGTAGGGCGTCCGGAATTCGTCGCCCCAGAACAGCGGCGCTCCGATAAAGCACTTCACGTCGGAGGCGCAGATCCCGCAGGCGTCCAGCTTTACGACGACTTCGCCCGGACCCGGCGCCGGAACCGGAACCTCCTCCAGCCGGTAGTCCTCCGGCCCATGGCACCGCACGGCCCGCATCGTCGCGGGCAGTCTATCCAGAGCATCTTCAATCATAAATGAGCCTCCAAGGGCATCACCAAACTACCCGCCAATCCGCCAGATCCCTGCTCGTCGGAACGATCTCCGCGTTGAGGCGGTCGTTTGAGGCGATGCGGGCGGCGGCCTCTTCGCGCGTCATGCCCCAAGCTGCCATATGGCGTCCTGTCAGGCGCTCTATCGCAATGTCGAGCGGCGTGTCCAGGTACCAGCGTTCGTCGAACAGCGCGCCGACACCTTCCCACCCGTCCGCTCGGTGAAGCAGATAGATGCCTTCGACCAGCACGAGGCGCGTGGCGGCGCAGACCGTGACCGCGTTTTCGAGCGGGTCGCCTACCTCGTGGATGAAGCTCGGCCACCCGACATCCGCCCTGCCCGCCCCTTCGCGCACTGCCTGCAGGCGCCCTATCAGCGCGTCGGGCCGGAACGTCCACGGCGCGCCCCGCCGCGCGAAGGCTTCGACCGGATCGGGCATCGCGCTAAGCTCGGCCTTCGAAAGGTGAAATCCATCCATGCTCAGCGCCGCCATCGTATTCGGGCCGGAGCGGGCATTCACCTCCGCCTCCAGCCTTGCCGCCAGCGTGCTTTTGCCGGAACCCGGCAGCCCCGCCATCCCGATGATCCAGCGCGCCGGTCCGGTTTCCAGCCGGGATAGAAGCGATGCTATGGGATTTTTGAGCGTTGGCAGTATCTATTTGCAGCCTTTTCGGAATTCGACCCACGATCCAGAGTCTCGACTATTGCGCGGCGCTAAAGTAGCGGATTATACTACCGTTACCGCCCGCTGTCAATCTGTACGGCGCGCACTACGGCGGCGCGCTCAGCGGGGTCAGAGCATAAGCAGGATCATTCCCACGCCGAGAACTGGATGGCCCTGGAGCATATGCGCAGTTTTGACGAAGCGCAGGCCGCGTTCCTCATTGGAACGCGGCCTGTAATCTGGCTCAATACTTTCTACACAGATCGGCGTTAAGGTCGAGAGGTTTCAGAGCGCGAACGGCCCAGTTCGATGGTCTGGTTGTCCCGGTCGAAGGTCAGTTTCTGCCCGGTAATCAGCGCCAGGAACTGCATCGGCACGAAGAGGGTGCCGCTTCTGCGCTGAATCGTCGTCGGCAGGGTGAGTCGTTGGTCGCCGCTGCCGACGACGAACCGGCTGTCCACGGTTCCGGTAAACGTTTCGTCGGGGCCGTACGCGATCAACCGGTCCGCAGTAGCCGAATACCGGACTCCGTCCGCCTTGAGGACGGGAACTACCGGCACCATTACGGTTCTGCCTGAGATAAACGGGCGGCCGCCTGACTGAAACGATACCGCGCGACCGTTCAGGAAAACACGGATAGGCTCGCCGTTGTTACGGATGTCCGTGTACTGGTTCAGTATCCGGTAATCGCCGGACCCTCTCGGCGAGCTGTCGTCGGAGACACGGTAATCGTTCGGGTCGCGATCGCGGTTGCGGTCGGTCCGGACAGGATCACCATTGCGGTCGGTGCGAACGGGATCCCCATTGCGGTCGGTGCGGCTCCGGCGGTCAGGATCGATGGCCGGGTCGGCGATGTCTCTGTCATCGTAATACTCCTTGACGGTCAGGCTGCGGTCGAGCCGGACGCCCATTTCGGTGTTCGGCTTAAGCAGCACGTCCCTCGGAGCGCCGTGGCTCTTGTCTAGACTTCCCAGCAGGTAGCCGAGGCCACCGCCGATGAGAGTGTCCAGGATCGTATTGCCCTTTGTAATCGCGCCAAGAATCAGGCCCGCGCCCGCCCCGTAACCGGCGTAAAGCAGGGTTTTGTTTTTCTGGTCCGGCTTCGCTATCAGACGTCCATCACTCGCTTTGGTGACGCTTTTGTTATCCAGTCCGATCAGCGAACCCTGGATCGGATAAGAAGACTCGTTGGGTAGGATGACGCGATCGAATTTGAGCGCAACCACGCCTGGATCTTTCCCCTCCATTGCCCGGACAGAAGAGACGGTCCCCTCGATAATAGTTCCAACGGGAAGTCTGAGCGATCTCGCGGTCTCCTCGGACCGCAGCGTGGTGGAAAACCGGTCGCCCTTCTGGGAGTCCGTTGAACTGATCGTATCGCGCAGCTTGACTGGAATGACCGTGCCTGATTCCAGGGTAATGGTCCTATTGTTCTGAGCGGCGCAGGGCGCCGCCGGAGAAATCGTCAGCGTGGTAGTCATCGCCGCGCCCGCCAATAGTGCCACTAATTGTCTATAGCTCATGGTTATTTCTCTCCTAAATGTCGCGACATCGGCTGATTTCGCAGTCGCGTTTGTTGCTTTTCCGCCGCTTATCTGACGGTGGCAAAGTCCGCCTTGTTCCCCGAAAGTTCGAGATATGGGCGCCATTTGGTGATTCATCGACCGGAAGGGCGCTGCCGACTGTACTCGGTCCGCGCGGTTTACGCGTTTATCGGCCGAAGGAGCCCGTGTCACTCTGGCCCTATACTCGCGACGACAACCTACATTCAGATACCAAACTCCGCGAAATAGTCACTTCCGGCGCATATCGCGCACTTTCTTCCGGGTGATGACGTGCTCTCGGTAGTGATCCCAGATCGGCCATAGCGCGCCCAGGAGTCCGATTGTAATTACCGTACATCCTATCGTAAGGTCTTCACTCTGCCTGTGAAAAATGATAACCAGCCCAATAATTATGAGAATACTGAAGGACACGACCGTTATCGCACCGCGCGGAATACGGTCCCAAAACGAAGTCAGTTGGCGACGCGTCCGGCGCCATGAGCGCTTGCTGGAGCTAGGGTTCGGCATTTCTACTCCCAATGAGATCGGTGCTGGCCGACGGAAACAATACCTAACAGCATCGAATGACCGCGATTGCGAAACGTGAATCCTGCAATTAATGTGCCACTTTGCTTCCGAAATTCCACTTGCCGTCCGACACGGATAGTGGGACCACATTCCTCCCAAACGCGAA
>JAYTEU010000209.1:0-3185 GCA_043734985.1 Chthonomonadaceae bacterium | reverse complement strand
TTGCGACAAATGCAAAGCATTAGGCCGCATTCTCCACCGGTTGTTGGAGATTCTTCCGCTCCCGGCGACGCGCTGCCAGGCACGTCCGGTTCCGATCCTGCGGCAGTTGCGAGCCACGCTGAAGAGCTACGGGAGTCCAGAGGGCGGCCAACGAGATCGCCCGCAGTCGACTGGCTGCAGGCAGATCAGGAGATCGGCATCCCTCCCATGACTGCGAACTGGCGAGGGCAGCTTCGCGTAGGGAACATCACCGAGGAAACGCCCACGCTGAAAACGTTTCGCCTTCTGCCTTCGTCCAATGAGCGCTTCCTCCCCTTCACATTTATTCCAGGACAGTTTCTCAATGTCTCCTTCTGGATTGGTGGAGCCAAAATGAACCGCTCCTACTCCATCGCATCATCCCCGATGCAGCGAGAATACATCGAGCTGGCAATTCGACGTGAGCCGAGGGGAGCAGTGTCCCGCCATATCGATGATCTGCTTAGAGTAGGCGACCTGATCGAAGCGGGAGGCCCGGTCGGGCGATTTACGTTCACGGGCGAGGAGGCCGACAGCATCGTTTTAATTTCCGCCGGCGTAGGCATAACTCCGATGATGAGCATCACGCGTTATCTAACGGAGCGGAATTGGCCCGGGGAAATCTACTTCATATACACTTGCCGCAGTCCCTCCGACTTTATTTTCGCGGCTGAGTCCGCGGCGCTTCAACGCTCGAACGCAAATCTGCATATCGCGGTAACCCTTACTAAGCCGGCGGGGACGGATTGGACGGGCCATCAAGGACGCATTACCAAGGACTGGCTGACAGAAACGGTCCCCGATCTGGCTTCGCGGATGACCCACCTGTGTGGCCCGCCAGAGATGATGGATGCGGTCAGGACTATATTCGCGGAATTGGGAATTGCCGCCGACCGCTTAAAGACTGAAGCGTTCGGCGCGGTCAAGCCCACCCCGGTCGCCGCGGGCACGACCGCCAAGGCGACTGCCCCTGCGACGGGCCCGCTCGTCACGTTTTCGAAGAACAGCAAGTCGGCCAAAATCCATATCGGGCAGACCGTTCTTGAGCTCTCTGAAGAGCTCGGCATCGGCATCGAATTTTCGTGTCGCGTCGGTACCTGCGGCATTTGCAAAGTGAAGTTGACTTCCGGCGAGGTGGACCAGGAGGTGCAGGACGCGCTCGACGCAAGCGATAAAGCCGCCGGCATCATTCTAGCCTGTCAGGCAAAGCCAAAAGGCGAAATCGCGGTGGATGCTTAGCCATGAAAGAGCGTGAAGGCATTATCGTCACAGGCGGCTTTAGCATTTTGTTGGTGACGTGGTTAGGATTCCTCCTCCACCGCGCGCCGCGCTTTGCGGGCAGCGGTGTCGGGGGAGCGTTCGGAATAGCGGCGGTCGTGCTCCTGCTCCTGCCCCTTGCGTACCCAATCGCCAAGCGCATACCCTTCCTCCACACGCGAATAACACAACGGGTTTCGATGCAGTCGCTGCTTGCCCTGCACGTCTATTCGGGAATCTTCGGACCTCTGTTCGCGATCGTTCACACCGGGCACAAGTTCGATAGCCTGCTGGGCATCGCGCTAACAGCGGTTATGCTGCTGGTCGTCGTAAGTGGGTTTGCGGTACGCTATCTGCTCACATACGTGACCTACGAGATCAAAGACAAACTGGTTCTGCTTCAGACCGCACGGGGCGATCTCGACAGCGCGTGGGGCGTGCTGGAGAACTCCCCTTCGGAAATGAGAGCCGTTCCGAAAGCGCGACTTCTGACGGCGGGCCTCGCATCTGTTGGGATCGAGCTTCCAGTCGGCGGACCGGCAGGCGACGTCCTCCGCACCGCGGAAGCCGTCGCGGACCTGGAGTTCGCGGTACGCACGCACGGGGTGTTGAAGAGTTGGTTCGGCCTCTCTTTGAAGGTTCATATCCTCCTATCAGTCGTGCTCTACGTGCTGCTCGGGCTGCACGTCTGGGCAGGAATCCATTTCGGACTGCGGTGGTCCGCGTGAAAATACTTTCATGGCCGGCATTGGCTATTCTAGCGGGTGTGATGTTTGTTGGCCTTCTCGTCACGTCGGGCATCCCGCCGGCAAGGTGGCGTCAGGCGTCAACCTGGCAGCAGATGACCCGGCCAGGGCCGCTCTCCGGCGCGCACGCCTTCCTGAAAGATAACTGTGCCGCCTGCCATACGCCCAACAAGGGCGTGGAAGGAGTGAACTGCATTGCATGCCACGCTAACAACGCGGCGCTCCTTCAGCGTCAGCCGACAGTATTTCATGCCGACATCACAACATGCGCGCCCTGTCACGTCGAACATCAGGGTGGGCTCATACCAACGAATATGGACCACGCAGCACTCGCCCAGATCGGGCTATCGGGCCTGGAACAGACTACCTTGTCCGATCAATCGGGTAGACGGATACGACGGCACATGAATGAAAACTCGATACTCACGGAAAATGCGCATATCTCACCGCTCGAAGCGACACTAAACTGCACAACCTGTCATGCGACCAAGGACCGTCACCAGGGCCTCTTCGGCGCCGACTGTGCCTCCTGTCACGCTGTGACGAAATGGACAATCCCTGAGTATCGGCATCCATCGCCGAACTCTCGGGACTGCGCTCAATGCCATCTGGCTCCGCCAAGTCATTACATGGGGCACTTCAAGATGATTTCCATGACAATAGCGCGGCAGCCAGGTGCAAGTGTGAACCAATGTGAAAAGTGCCACCAGACCACTGTCTGGAACGATATTCGTGGTGTCGGCTTGTACAAACACCACTAACACACAGTGACAACTCCCCACGGATAAATCCGGGGGCTTCTATGCAGACATGCCTGCAACGCTATGTTGCCCCATAGCGGTTTTGAGAATGTTCAAGGCGGCGTTCGTATCGCGGTCGAGGGACAATCCGCACATCGGGCAGTGATGCCAGCGTTCGGAGAGTTTTTTCTTGGCGCGGTAACCGCAGCCAGAGCAATCTTGTGAGGTGTAGGCAGGGTTTACGTTCACAACCAGACGCCCGGCGCTTTCAGCCTTTTGCGTTAGGACATTTCGGAACATGGACCATGCGGCGTCACAGATGCTTTTGTTCAAACCTGCCTTGGCCGAATGACCGTTCGACAGGTATTCGCCGGGTACCCGCTTGCGGGTGTCTTCGTCCTGGACAGGCTCAGGCGACTTGCTC
>JAYTEU010000208.1:0-3136 GCA_043734985.1 Chthonomonadaceae bacterium | reverse complement strand
GTCGCGATAGCGGCGTCCCACGCGGCGTCAGCCACGGCTTTGCGATTGATCGTCGCTCCGAGAAATACCTGCCTCGCGCCTGCTACCGTCGCGGTGGCTTTCGTGCCGTTCGTGGTGGAGAGTACGACCGGGCGGTCGTTGAAGTCCAGCGCGGCGAACTCGACCGGGGAGTTGCCGTAGTCGAAATCGGGAACGCGGAAGCCTTCCGTTTCGCCGCACAGCGTAAACCCGCGCTCGCGGGCGAAAGTTCGGGCGGCGTCGTGCGAGCCGGCGACGTAGATGCGCGGGCATTGGCGGTCGAAGAGGGTTGCTATTACAGTCGTGGCGCGCAGCACGTCGATCACGATGCAAACGGCATTAGTTACATCGCGCGCTAGTTCGGGCAGTAGGGCCGTTCTAATCTGCATGTTTAAATTATGCCGTCACCGCATCCGCACGGCGCTCCCGTTCGGTCAAACGTTTCAGCTCCGCCACGAAGAACGGCGCATTGTCCGGCTCCGAGCACCAGATCTTTACGGTCCGCGCATTTGTACCGCACGCAACGATCGCGTCGATCATGATCTTGGCCGTGATAGCGGCGGTCTTGCTCCGCTGCTCCTGAGTTATCCAGTTGGGCTGTGCCAGAAGGTTTTCGGTCATGTCGGCGATTACCACCGATTTGGCTCCGACGGCGCGCAGCTTGTTCACGGCGGTGGTCACCGCCTGTGTAATGATGGCCGGGCTAGTGCGCTTGCTCTCGTCAAATATCACCGCCAGCGCCGTATATTTGTAGCGGTATTTCGCGCCGGTGCCAACGAATGCGTCTCCCGGCTTCAGCGGAGCGACCCGGTTCGCCTCGACCTGCACGATGTCCGCCCCGCGGTCCCTGGCCATCTTCGCCACACCGAACACCATCTTTAGATCCGTTCCAACGGGCACGATCAGTCCATCCGCGCCCGCGAGCAGTGGGAGCTTCCTCTGCGAGACCAGCAGTTCGATGGTCAGATCGCGAAGGGTGGCGCGGTATCGCGGCAGCACGATGAACGTCGGCATCGTGATGAGTCGTTTGAACGTAGCGTTTATCTTTTCGATCATGGGGTTCATGGATGAATTCTCGCGGTCTGTGGGATGAATTGTAAGAGGATTATAGCACATTGGGCAGTCGGCAATCGGCAGTCGGCAGTGGTGGGAGGCAAATCCGAGTGCCGGCTGCCGGTTGCCCGCATCTCTTCGACTTCCGGGCCTCTAAAACGTACCGTACAGCCGGTCGCCGAAATCGCCGAGACCAGGCCGAATGTAGCGTTTGGCGTCCAGTTCGCGGTCGAGCGCGGCGGCGACGATGTGAAGGTGCGGGAAACGTGCCAGTAGGTGGTTTGCGCCGTCCGGGGCGGCAACCACGCACAGTAATACGATGTGGGCGGCTCCGGCGGCCGTTAGCTGTTCGACGGCCCAGGCGGCGGAACCGCCGGTCGCGAGCATCGGGTCCAGCAGCAGGACCGTCTTGTCCTGCACCATCGGCAGCTTGGCATAGTACGAGGATGCGACCGCCGTGATCTCGTCACGCTCCAGTCCGAAGTAGCCAACCGTCGCCTCGGGAAGCTGCTCCATGACCGCATCGAGCATACCCAGGCCCGCGCGCAGGATAGGAACCGCGACGATGCCGTGTTTCAGCACAGAGCCTGTAGTCGCTTCGAGCGGAGTTTGAACGGTCAGAGGTTCCGTTGGCAGGCCGCGTGTCGCTTCGACCAGCAGTATGTGTGTTAGAGCTCGGGTCAAGGGTCGGAATCGTTCCGGCGGTGTAGACGCGTCGCGAAGCCGCGAAAGGAGTATTCCGGCAAGCGAGTGGTCTAGAACTGATAGCGGCATTAAGCGGCTCCCATAAATTCGATTGGTTCAGTCGAATAGTCACGCGTTCATTCGCCGACGCGTTCACGCAGCGGCCCCGGCGCCTCCGTAGGCTGACCGTTCGCCGTCAGCAGATCCGCGATTGCAGACATGATTGCCGAGGTGATAGCCTCCCGCGACGAATTCGGCGGGAAATGAATAGGCTCGCCGAACGCTATCTTCAACGGAACGCGCTTCAGCCTCTTGCTGCCCTTGGGCCACATCTGATAGGTGCCGACTATGGCCACGGGGATAACGGGGACGCCGCTTTTTTGAATTAGCAGCGCCACGCCGGGCTGTGCAGGCTGCAGCACGCCGGTTTCCGAGCGTTCACCCTCCGGGAAGATGGCGATTGCGTCGCCCCGTGCCAGCCACTCCAGCGTTCTGCGAATAGTTGGACGATCGGCGGTTCCGCGCTTCACCGGGAAGCTCATGATGCGATCCATTACGTAACGACCGATTTTCGTGCTCCAGAGCTCGATTTTCGCCATGAACCGGACTCGCCGGAAGCCGAAGAGCGCTCCGCCAACCATCGGCGGGTCCAGGTTGCTCACATGGTTGCAGGCCAGAAGCACGCCGCCGGCGCGCGGCACGTTCTCGATGCCGATGATCTTCCAGCGCCCATATAGGCCGTAGAAGAGGCGCAGTGCGTTCCCTGCCACATAGTAGAACGGCGTATAGCCCGCGCGCGGGAAAGGCGTCCATTCCTTCGGCTGAGGTATTTCCCCGGCGGGAGTGGTCTCGCTGCTCAAGCCGATCGCTCCTGCCAGAGGACAAGAATCCGACGAACCACCTCGTCCGCGTCGACGCCGTCGGTCTCCAACGCAACGGCATCCTCGGCCATCGTAAGGGGCGAGGTCTCACGGCTGCTGTCGCGCTCGTCGCGCTCAATCAGGTCCGCGAGCGTTTTTGCGGCGTCAACTTCCAATCCTCGGCACCGCATCTCCTCTACCCGGCGTCGAGCTCGCTCCTCTGGTCCTGCCGTCAGAAAAATCTTCAGCACGGCGTCCGGGAAAACCACGGTGCCGATGTCGCGCCCCTCCAGGACCACGCCCTGAGTTGCAGACTTCGCGATACGGCGCTGCTGGTCCACGATGACGGAGCGGACGGTGGCGATTGCCGATATGCGGGAAGTCAGGTCCGAAACCTCCGGCATTCGAATCACGGTTGTCACGTCCTCACCGTCAACGGTGACCTGCTGGGTGCCATCGTCCTGCAAAGGAGAGAATTCAATTACGAGTCCCTGTGCGGTCGCTTCCAGCGTTAGGACGTC
>JAYTEU010000207.1:0-4314 GCA_043734985.1 Chthonomonadaceae bacterium | reverse complement strand
TGCGCTGGCGCAGGGACGGCACGAGCAGGCGCGGCTGCAGCTTGAGGCTCTGGAAGAGCACTATAGCCGGACTTTGGCGGAGCGGCCGGTTGTGGATGGCGAGATGCAGTTCGATGCGCCGGCGATCCAGTCGCGGGAGCGGTATTTGGAGGCCGTCCGGGTTCGGATCGACGAGCAGGAGGGGCGCGTCGAAGTCGCTCGCCTGATCCTGGAGGAGAAGCGGCTGGCGAGGGTGGCGGCAAAGCAGGCGCGGGAAGCGGTGAGCCGATTGCGCGACAAGGATTTCACGGACTACCAGGCGGAATCGCAGCGCAAGACGCAGGAGAGCCTGGACGAGATCGGGTCGGTGCGGTTTGCGCGGCAGCAGATCGCCGAGGTTTTGCAGAAGACCGAGACGGCGGCCAGGCAGCGACTCAAGGCAGACGCGGATGCCACGGCGCATGACAGCCACCTGGGTACGGACCAGGAAGAACGAAAGGCGGCGTAATGGGAAGCAGTTTCCAGGCGGCGATCGGCCGCATTCAGGAGATCGAATCGCGGCTGGGGATCGTTCGGGCGACGCCTCCGCCACCGCAGCCTGCCGCCGGTGTCCCCGGCCTGCCTTTCGCGCCGGGCTCCGCGACGGCGGACGCCGCCGCAGGTCCTCTCGCTCCGTTTTCCGTATCGATGGCCCAGGCCAACGGGCAGGTGCGGCTTCAGCCGCTCGGCTCCCATTTGGCGCAGGGCGCCGGCCCATTCACGCCTCAGATCGAGAGCCTGATCGCCAAGCACTCCGCTCTGAACGGGCTGGACGCCGACGTGGTCCGCGCCGTGGTGCAGCAGGAGTCGAGCGGCAATCCCAAGGACGTCTCGGCGGCGGGCGCGCAGGGGCTTATGCAGCTTATGCCGGCGACCGGGCGGATGTACGGCGTGAACGACCCGTTCGACCCGGAGCAGAATATCGCGGCGGGGACGCGCCACCTGTCGAACCTGATGCGCGAGTTCAAAAACGACCTGCCGACGGCGCTCGCCGCTTACAACGCCGGGTCGGGCGCGGTACGGCGGGCGGGCGGCATCCCGCACTACCCGGAGACCCAGGACTACGTGCGCCGGATCACGGGAATGGTGGAGCGGGCGAAGGCGCGGTAGCGGCGTGGTTTGGGGGCTTCGGAAAATTTTTCGGAAGCTCGGTGTTAGGATAATTATTGCGATAATTTGCCGCGCTGTACGACGGAATGAATTCCTTCGCTATAGGGCCTTCGGCCGCGGGTCCTTCGGACACAAATGTGGGGTTGCTTGAGAGGATCTTATGCCTAAGCTTGTGAAGTTGTTTCTGTTTTTGGTGTTTCCACTGTTCCTCATTCTTGGAGGGGCTTATGGGCTGGCTAAGGTCGGGGTGATACCAGTCAAGCGGCTGACGGCGAAGAATAAGGCGGCGCGAACGGTCGTGCATCTTATTGGGCTGGACTCGCCTAAGCTTCCGACGATTCAGGTCGCCGCGGCGCATGTCGTGGCCCCGCCGGACCCGCTGGAGGGGCGGCGGAAGGAGCTGGACGCGCAGAAGGCGGCGTTTGAGAAGCAGCGCACCGAGTGGGAGAATTTGAAGCAGGTACAGACTAAGACGGCGGCGGCCAAGGCTGCCGAGGAGCAGGCGGCGGTCGATCCCAAGTCTATCTCGCGGCTTGCGGCGATCTACGAGCAGATGCCCGCGGAGACGGCCAACAAGATCTTCACCAAATTGCCGGACCCGGAGGTGATCGCCCTGCTTCGCAAGATGGACGAGAAGAAGGTGGGCCAGATACTCGCCATCGTGGCCCCGGACCGCGCCGCGCGCCTGACGCTGACGCTCTCGAAGCCCGCCGTTCCTTCGCCGGTCGCGAGAGTGGAGTAGCTGTCTGAACTCGGATTTTTGGGATTTATCGGATTATTAGGATGGGTTCACCCCACTATTCGAGGAGAGGCACGGTGTCGCCCGTCCACGGACTAAATGGAAATGTTGCTCCATAAATCCGCCGCAACAAAACGGGAGATATGGCTTACGTTCGATGTTGCTACAATGACGTCGCCTTGGGGAACCGGTAACGTCAGAGCCTGCGCCGCGAGAATGACATCGATGTCGAGCTTCTTAGGATCGCCGGTCGGAATGCCGGTGCGACGTGCCATGGCCCATAGATCGGCGGCATGTAGCATGCCTGGCGTTGTGATTGGAAGATAACGAAATACAGCCTTTAGGCCGTCTAACTTCGCGATGCTCCGTACCTTGCCCGCACGCAGGAGTTCCCGTCTCAACTCATAATCGATCACTTCGGCGATATACAGTTTATGCCCTGCGGCGAGACAATCAGTCGCCCAATCTGATACGGCAATAACCTCGGCGGTTTGCAGCGGATTGGATAGGCTGCCCAGCGGAGACGAGTCAAGCAGGATATGGCGTGTCACGGATAGACGAGCCTTTCACCCGTGGCCGCGCGATTGGCGTTCATGTTTCGCTTGAATTCGGCGTATTCTTCTTCGGCCTTACGCAGCTCCTCCGGGTCGTCGGCAGCGTCTTGTTCGCGCCAGGACTTGAGAAGGGCAATTGCAGCGGCGTTCTCGGCGTCGATCACCGACACTACATCAGACTCAGTAATGTCATCCTCCGGCGTTAGTTCGATCAAGCGGAATCGCGTATGCGGGTGGCGCGCCAGGTACGGCGCGAGTTCATGCGGCAACCCTTCGTAAACGAACTGTTTGGCCATGTTGCGAGCCTCCGTCATCGTCTTTGTTATATTATAGCACGGGGATTCCAATCGGATAAGCCGACCACCCAGGCTGCAATAGCTGTTCACTCATTTCGGTGGACACCGAAGTCGCGCCTCATGCTGACTCTCTCCAAGCCCGCCATCTCGTCGCCGGTGGCGAGCGCGGAGTAGCTGTCTGAACTCGGATTTTCGGGATTTATCGGATTAGTAGGATTGGGTTCGGCCCCTCTATTCGAGGAGAGGTACGGTGTCGCCCGTCCGCACGTTAGGCGGACGGGCGATGTTTGGTTTGGGGCGGCGCTCCGCGTGTTGAAAATACCCGGCAACAAGGACAATCGTCCTGCGGACGCGAACCTTTTCATGAAGAGGGAGACCGGTTCAAGAATAACAGTAAGACCGTGCTCGATCTTGCTTTCGCTATCGTTGGTCTCGGAGACAGAAAATGGGATTCGAAGAGCGAGTCAGAGAACTGATTGAAGGACAGTACGCTGGCGCGGAAGTAAATGTAGATTTCGGCGGCGCGCAGAAACTGAACGGCTACCTCGTGTGGTCCGGGTTTGACGGCATCGAGATGTTCGATCGGCAGACGAGTTTATACTCTTATCTTCGCAGCCGGTTGGGCGCGGATGCGCAGCGCATATCGATCATTTTCACCTACACCCCGGATGAATTTTCGCTCATGAACGCCGCCTGATTTCCAAACATCGCATGCTGCTATCCACTTCTCACAATGTATGATACCGGTTGTGCGCGCTGCCTCACGGATCGACAAGCCTTTCGCCCGTGGCCGCGCCTGACGCTGACGCTCTCCAAGCCCGCCGTCCCGTCGCCGGTGGCGAGCGCGAATTAGGTGTTTGAACCCGGATTTTTGGGATTTATTGGATTAGTATGATGGGGGCGCCCTCTATTCGAGGTGAGGCACGCTGTCGCCTGTCTACGGTCTAAATGGAAGTGTTACTCTATAAATTCCAAGGACCACAGCTTCAAAACGTCCCTAATGTGGGCCGCTGAAAACGCTCATATTGCTATTGTCCAGTTGTGGGTCGAACGCGGCGCTGAAGTAAACTGCGTGGACAGGTATAGCCAGACGGCGCTCATTTGTTGCCTCAAGCACGGATTCAACGTGTTTGAACGAATTCCAATTTACGTACGGATCGTAACAACTTTGTTGGCGTATGGGGCGGATGTCCAAGTCGTAGTGGCCCAAGAGTGAGATCACCGCTTCATTTGGCGGCGAAGGCTTGCGCAGTTGACGTGGTTACTATGTTAATTCAGCGTGGCGCTGACGCGACCGCCCCGACAAAACTGGCCTATTCCCCCTTGAATTTGCCACAGAATCGGGATGTATTGATGTCATTCGGGCCATGCAAGTCAATAACAAGAACGAGCTAGATATAGAGCGATGATATGCTCAACTATCCGATTCTAATGCGAGAACGGTTCATCGTTCCGTAGCGATACTATCGAACATCGGAGCAAAGGCGATACCGCTATTGACGAAATTGTGGTCGCATAGCAGTTATCAACAACATTATCATGCCACGCGAGCGCTGCTGGCTATCGGAGATGCCAATTGTATCGATATCAACTTGGA
>JAYTEU010000206.1:0-2994 GCA_043734985.1 Chthonomonadaceae bacterium | reverse complement strand
GTCTTGAGCGACATATTGTTCGCCTTGAGCAGCTCGTCCAGCGAAATGACCTCCTGCACCGTTCCCTTTCCATAGGTGGAGCTGTCTCCAACCACCACGGCGCGGCCGTAGTCCTGAAGCGCGCCGGAAAGAATCTCCGCGGCGCTTGCGCTCATCTTGCTCGTCAGTACGACAAGTGGGCCATTGTAGGCAACGGACCTGTTGCTGTCACTATGAGTCCGCATTTTACCGGACGAATTTTTCACTAGTACGACTGGCCCCTGCTTGACAAACAGCCCGGTCATCTCGATCACTTCCTGGAGCGATCCGCCAGGATTAGCGCGGAGGTCCAGGACGATACCCTTCACGTTTTCTGCCTGGAGCTTCTTAAGCAGCCGCGCCACGTCGGCTGTACAACTCTTCTTGGACTGGCCGAACGAATCAAAGTCGGAATAGAACGAAGGCAGGTCGATCACGCCGAGCCGCGAGGTCTGCCCGCCGGGCGTTGCGTAATCGATGATTTTCGCCTTCGCCTCCTGGTCCTGCAGCTTGATCTCGTCGCGAACCAGCGTGATCACTTTGCGCGTGGACATGTCCGCTGTACCTGCGGGCACCACCGTGAGATGCACTTTCGTACCCTTGGGGCCCCGTATCTGGGCGACGACCTTCGACAGTTTCATATCTACGACATCGACCGGAGGCTGGCCATCCTGTGCCACCGCCACGATCCGGTCATTGACCTTAAGCAGCTTGCTTTTTTCGGCGGGTCCGCCAGGAGTAAGCTCGGAAATCTTGCAGTATCCGTCTTCCGTACCCAGCAGCGCGCCAATACCGAACAGGGAGAGCTTCATCTGAATGTTAAAGTCTTCCAGGGCGGCTTTACCGAAATAGTCGGTATGGGGATCGTATGCGTGGCTGAGCGCATTGAGGTAGCGCTGAAAGACTTCGTCATGATCGAATTCGTGCAGCGACTTCCCAAGCGCGGTATAGCGGCGTGTCAGGGTCTTTACAATATCCTCCGGCTTAGTCTTACTCAGCTTTTCCTGGAGGTACTCGTACCGCAGATAGTCTCGCCAAAGCGTCTTTGCCGCATCCAGGTCGGCCGGGTGCGGAGCTTTTTTTCGGTCGATTGCAAACGAGTCATCGGCCAAGAATTCAAATTTCTCTTTGGCCAGAAGGTCCGTCACATAGGCGCTCTGCTGATCGACGCGCTCGATAAGGCGGTTAAAAAGCGTAAAAGCCGGCCTGGTATCGCCGGTTGCAAGGAGATTATCCTCCAGAGTTGCCCGGTACTTCTCGAATTCGTTTACATCCGTCTGAAGCAGATACATGTGCCGGGGATCGAGATCGTTCAGGTACTCGGTCCACATCCGGTTCGAAACTTCGCTCTTCGGCAGGTCTTTAAGGTAGTGGTCCTGCGCAAGAAACCCTGCCGTCAGCTCCGCGATCTTCGCATCGTCTTTGGTTGGCAATAGCTTCGAGGTCGCCTCAGCATGCGCGAACGACAGCCCCGCGACACCTACGTCCTTGTGCGACTGCATCGCCCAGCCACACGCTCCGACCACGAAAGCCACGCCAATGCCTATTCCTAAGGGTATTTTGCTCATGAAAATATGCGCCTCTGTTTCCTAGCAGTTCTTCAATTATACGCAGCACTCTTGCAAAGTATTCCGCATTCCCGCCCAAGCTTACCCAAATTTCCGTTTCAGGTGCATAGTTGTGTCCTATTACCCACCAAGAACTGGGAATTGTTCTACTATGCGCCGGCGCTATCCTGCTTTCGTCCGCTTAGTAGGTCGCCCGACCGCCTGTCAGATCGAATGTGAACCCGGTCGTAAAGCTCGCGTCGGGCGAAACGATGAAGGCGCAGAGGGCGGCAAACTCCTCCGGCAGTCCACAGCGCTTCATCGGAATTTTTTCGGTCATATACTTTACCTGGGCATCCGGCAGGGCGGCCACCATCTGCGTTCTAATGACCGCCGGAGCTATTGCGTTCACCGTGATACCGGTCTCCGCGTATTCCTTGCCCTGCACCTTAGCCATCGCGATCACGGCGGCTTTGGAAGCGGAATAGGCGAGCATTCCCGCGTTTCCCTCTTTGCCCGCCACCGAGGCAACATGCAGAATACGGCCATAGTTCCGTGCCAGCATGGTCGGCAGCACAGCCTGCGACGTAATAAGCGATCCGCGCAGGTTGACGCTCATGACTCTGTCGAAATCGGCTAGATCGATTTCGTGGCTCCGAATGTTCGTTTTACCCACGATTCCCGCGCAGTTGACAAGGATATCGACTCGCCCCGTCCAGGCGATCACGTCATCGACAGCAGAACGGACGGCGCTCACCGATTCGACGTCTACGGGATAGCCCCGACAGGTCCGTCCAAGTGTCTCGATTGCCTGATCCAGCGCTTCCTGGCTGCGGTCGAGAACGGCGACGTTCACTCCCAGACTCTCCAGCCTCTGGGCGAGCGCAAGCCCTAAACCCGCGGCCCCGCCGGTTATTATGGCCGACTGGCCTTGCCAACCTCTCTCAGTGGTCACTCGTTCGCTCCTAGCCCGTGGGTTAAGTACAATGCCTTTTAAATAAGCATGCGGGCGCACGGCACTAAAGTACCGGTCTAAGATTACGAAGTGCGCCTGCGCGCACTGCATTCCGAACCCGCGCAGGCGGGTTTTGTAGACTTAGACCGGGGTTTTAACCCCGTGTCCAACGCGCTTATTTAAAAGGCATTGGGGTTATGTAATTTCGACGATGTTCCGTGAATTCAATTCTGCCAACCTACATTAGCGCCAAAGCCTCTATCGTACTATCAAGTCCGCAATAACAGGCGAGTGGTCCGATCCACGCGGTCCTCCCTCCCGGCAGCTAACGATGGCAATGTCCGGGCTCAACAGGATGTGGTCGATTCGCACGAAGGGACGCCTGATACGCGTACTCTGACCGTAGCTGTAGCCATACCCCCACCCGCTCTCCGAATGCGCGTCCTTAAGTCCGCGATCCATCACGGTCCGGCA
>JAYTEU010000205.1:0-3171 GCA_043734985.1 Chthonomonadaceae bacterium | reverse complement strand
ACGCCGTTGGCAGTTGCCGCGATATTGACCTTGCCGGCCGTGACGCCCGTTACCTGCAGGCCGTTAGGGTTGGTGGTTACCTGTCCGGCGAAGGGCGGGAGCGCCGATCTGGTCAATACGAAAGCGCTGTCCGGAAGTGAGACGACGGCGCCCGAGCTATCGAGGGCCGTGACCGTCAGTCCCTTTGTCTCCGTGGTGTTGACCGTCTGATTGGGGGTGACCAATATTGAAGCGACTCGGGAACCGATTGTAACCGCAACGGGGGCGCTTGTAAGCCTATCGATGGTCGCCGTCACGTTGACTTGCCCCACTGCCACTCCCGTGACTAGAACTCCAGTAGCATCCGTCTTAAGCTGCCCCGTAGTACCCGGAATTGGAGCGGTAGTCAGAACAATCGCTCCCGGCGCCACGGCCACCATGTTGCCGTTGATATCCAGCGCGGTAACGATCAGCGATTTTGTCTCACCTGGATTGACCGACTGATTGGGGGCCACCGTCACGGAGTTGACCGCCAGACTGGAATCGAGATCGACCGCGAGGGGGTCTATGGTCTTCGCCCCGATGGTCACCGTCGTACCGGCGACGCCGACAATGTCGCCGACCTCGTTCGGAGACGCGTAGAATGTGACGGAAAGGGGATAGTTGCCGACGCGCGCGCCGCTTGGAAACTGGTAGGTCGCCTGTCCATCGACGGCGTTACGGTTCACATTCAGCACAAGGTCGCCTTCATTAGGAGCGGCCCCGACCAGCACAATACGCGCGGACTGCGCCGACTGCGGGCTTTTAACCGCCGCTCGGCCCTGCGCGCCCCAATTGATGTTCAACCGCAGCGCCCGGCTAAGAAACCCTCCGTTGCTGCCGCCACTCGAACATCCGGATAGCGCGCACATTAGCGCTATCGGAATGAGCCAGTGCATGCGGGTCTTGCGTGCCATTTCCACGATGGTCCTCCTCATCACATACAAATACTAATCCCTTGCCTTCCGGCTTGGGCGGAATCCCGTGCCTCGATTTCGCTCGGTATCCAGGTCAAACTGCATCCACTGGAAACCGTATTCGCCATGGGCGTGTTTCCCTCCTGCATTCGGGAAATCCTTCTTAATCGACAAGTCAGAGAGATTGGTTGACGCGGCCGTTGACCGGTGATATAATGCTGAGATAGCTTTCAGCCAACTCCATTTCAAGAAACGCGCCGGAAGCAAAGAGCTTGGACTATTGCTGGCCGCCTTGAGTGATCGCGGCAGCGTATGGTGAACCCACGCTTGAGGCGGTATCGTTATGAAAAGTGCGCTCGCGCTGGCGTCTGTAACCGCGGTTCTGAAAAACCTGCTTGAGAACGGGCTGGTAGATCACGGCGTGATCGCCAATCTCGGGGCAGACACGATTATCTCCGCACTGCCGCCCGATCGCATTGCCACGGGCGAGGACGAGCGAGCGCAGCTCAACTTGTTCCTGTACCAGGTTTCACCAAGGGGGCTCAATTCCACTAGCCGCTACGGGCCGGAAGCCCCCGATACTCGCCGACCCCCGACCCCGTTTGCCTTCGACCTACTTTATCTGCTCACCGCGTACGGGGCGCAGGACTATCACACGGAAATTCTCCTTGGCTACAGCCTGAGCCTGTTTCGAGAGACCCCGGTGGTACCAGATCGGACCATCCGCAAAATTCTGGCGGCCATCTCGTCTGCGGAGGGCGGCAAATTGGTGCTGCCTGCCCTCGCCGCGCTGGCTACACCTGAACTGGCCGGCCAGTTCAGCCAGATCACGATCTGCCCGCAATCCTTACCTGGAGAGGAGATGTCAAAACTATGGGGCACTCTGCAGACGCGCTATAGGCCGTCAATGGTTTACAAAGTGTCGGTTGCACTTTGCGAATCGGGGCCGGATGGCCAGGAATCATAAGCATGGTATCACCGGAGCAGTGGCAGGAGCGCAACCAGCAGGCGCTCACGGAGGCGCTGGCCGAAGTCAGTCAGGCGCTAACGCAGCACATAGTACGTGGCAAGGAAGCGCTGAGAGCGGCCTCAAACCAAGACGTCCCCCAGCGCCCTCACTGGAACCCTTCTGAAGACTCTGCTCTGAACACTCTCAGCACGGCGTACGAATTGTCGCCATTCGAGCGGGACACCCTGGTCTTGTGCGCAGGAGTAGAATTGGATTCGAGATTCGCCGCACTGTGCGCGGAAGCGCAGGGCGACCCCCAGAGGCCGTTTCCGACCTTCAGCCTCGCGCTGGCAGCCCTCCCGGATGCGCATTGGACAGCGCTCACGCCCGAAGCCCCGCTGCGTCGAGCCCGACTCATTGAGCTTGGCACGGGAAGCGCGCTCACTCTGCGGCCCCTTCGGATTCCGGAGCGCGTTCTTCACTATCTGCTGGGAGTTGAGACGCTGGACGAAAAGCTGAACGGCCTGGCGGAAAACGTCACGGATTCTAACGAGCTTGTCCCGTCACATCGCCTGCTGGTGGACAGGATAATTACAGTGTTGACGCAAAGAGGAAGGCATTCGGATCCATTTGCCGCCCCCCCTGTCATCCAATTGTGCGGCGAGGACGCATCGGGCAAGCGTGCGGTTGCGGCGGCAGCCTGTGAGGCGGTTGGTCGAAAGCTTTGTGCTATGCCGGCAGAGGTGTTGCCGGCCAATTTCGCGGAAATGGACGAGCTGTTGACGCTCTGGAACCGTGAAGGAATTCTTCGCTCCGCGGGTCTCCTCCTGGAATGTGATGAACTGGATATGTCCGACGTACAGAGGATGGCAGCGCTGCGCGGATTCATCGAGCGGTCCAAAGGGATCCTGGTCCTGGCAACGCGAGATCGCATCCGTGTTCGCCATCGTGTTATGGTGGCATTCGACGTCCATCGTCCGGGAGCGGAGGAGCAGCGCCATTTATGGAGGCAGGCGCTGGGATCCGCCGGAGTACGCCTCAATGGGCAGATCGACGTTCTGGCGTCTCAGTTCAATGTCAGCGCTGCCACGATACGAGCGGCAGGGGCCGAGGCGCTGGGCTGGCTCGCCCGCGAAGAAACGGGCGGGCCGACCGACAAGGCGTTGCCGGACAGTGATCCCCGTTCGATCTCGTCTCCAGCGGCGGACATCGGCGAAATACTTTGGCAGTCCTGTCGTGTTCAGGCGCGGCCCCGCCTCAGCGATGTTGCACAGTACATCGAGCCCG
>JAYTEU010000204.1:0-5079 GCA_043734985.1 Chthonomonadaceae bacterium | reverse complement strand
TCCCGGAGACGAGCGCGATGACGAAGCCTCTCTCCGGCCAGCCGACCGGCTCGCGCCACTTCACGCCGGACCGCTTCTCGACCTCCTCCGCCAGCACCTTCGCGGCTGTCTGCTCGACCAGAGGCGCGACAGAAGCGCTCCGAACCACCAGCGTCGCGTGCGTCAGGTCCATTCCATCCTCCGCGCGGGCAGGCCGCGCACCGACGACGATGGCCGCGAGCAGCGCCAGCATCGCCGTCGTCCCGCACGATATACGTCGCATCATGGTCATTGGCCATTTTTGCGCCCGCGCCGAAGAGAACTGCCATAGATATAGAAAGGTGGAGAACATCGGCTACTCCGCCGCCTCGATGAGCGCCCTAGTAGTGTCGAATTCGTCAGGCTTCTCCTCTGCAAACAACCACTCGATCTCGATCCAGAATCCCGGAACGCTGACGAATTGTAAGCGACCCATGGTGAGATTAGCCTCGTCGTAACCGGCAGCGGACTTAGTAAGGAAGCGCACGCGTCGTTTCTGCGGGTCGATGAACACGATTTCAGGTACGCCGAGCGACCGGTAATCTGTTTCAAGGGGGAAAAGGTTGTAGGAGTGATCGTTTTCAGACACGATTTCGATTACGACGTCGGGAACGCCATAGATCGCGTCTTTGCGAATGATCCCCTTGTTATCCTCTCTGACAAAGAGGATATCGGGCAGGCGTCCGTTGTTGCCGCTGATTTTCACCGCAGTACGTGAGCCTAAAACGTCGCCGAGCTTGCGATGGATAACGAACTGCCGTAAAATGCTGATCAGCCAGGCGAAAATCCATTCGTGCGGGTATTGTGCTGCCATCCTATCGACCATTACCCCCCCGACAAGCTCAGTGTCCAGTTCAGGCGCAGCCCGAAGCCACGTTTCAAAGTCGATCGGCCCGTCGGCGACATACCTCTTTCGTGTGTCAGGATCAAGGCAGGGGCGAATATCTAATACACTCATTCCAACGGCTCCTTGTAATGGGGATGCCTGTACATTGTCGGGTCGGCGTCAAGTCCGCCTGCCGCATTGTGCGAATTATACCACTTTGTAGTTGAGTCAGCCATACACCTATCGAGCAGGTCTAATCGCGGACTGCCGCAGGAAACCATCCAGCTTTGGGCGAATTCGAACTCAACTACGAACGGTGTCAGGTCACGGGAGCAAGCGCAATGAAGCGGATCAATAGCTGGGTTGTGGTCGCAACGACTGTCATGGCCGTGGTAATTCCATTACACGCGCCTGGGCAGGAAGACGGGAAGCAGGTAGTCCCGCCGAATGCGCTGCTCACCACTCCCGTCGGCGGGCTGGAGCGCACGCAGGCGACGGCTTCGATCGTTCCCGTAAGCGGGCAGGGCTTTGCCTCGGCGCTGCGGGTAAAGATCGCCGCGAGCGCGCCCGACTCGAATGTGACGCAGCTAACGATCCGCAGCGCCGCCGCAGTGAAGAAGGGCGATGCGATGCTGGCCTCGCTCTTTGTGCGGGGCAGTTCGGCGGACGGCAAAATGCCCGGCCAGACCATGCTGCTTTTCGAGCGCGCGACCAGTCCCTGGACGAAATCCGTATCGCAGGGCATCGGGACTCCGAAGCGCCGGGAGTCCTGGAAGCGCGTGCTGATCCCGTTTACCGCGGCCGAGGATTACGCGCCGGGTGAGGCGATGCTCTCCCTGCGGTTCGCCTTCGGCGCGCAGACGATCGAGGTCGGCGGGCTGTCGCTGGTCGATTACGGCAGCACGAAATCGGTGGCCGCCTTGCAGGAGCTCGCCGCGACGGAGAACGCGCTGGGAAAGGTCTCGGCGGCGCTCCACCTCAGCGAGACGCGCCAGACCATGCTGGGGCTCGGCGGCAACTTCTGCCAGCCCCGGTACGGCGCGACGGAGCCGATGGATGCCGTCGGCCGCTACACCCTGGAAAACCTTCGCGTGGCCCACGCTCGCATCGGAATCCCCCTCAATAACTGGGCTCCCGAGCCGGGTGTTTACAAAGACGAGGCGCAGTCCCGCGCGGCGCTCCTCCAGATGCAGGAGATGGCGCGCCGGAAGATCCCGATCGTCGGGTCGGTATGGGAAGGGCCGCTCTGGATGCTTGGAGGCGCCCGGGAGCAGAGCGGCCGAACCCTTGCTCCCGCAAAGTACGCGGACTGCATCGAGGCCATCGGGCGATTTCTGGTAACGGCGCGGGACAAATACGGTGCGACTGTCGAGTACTTCTCGTTTAACGAGCCGGACTACGGCGTCAACTTCAAGTTCACGCCGCAGCAAATGGCCGCGTTCATCCGGCAGGCCGGCCCGCGCTTCCAGGCGATGGGCCTGAAGACGAAGTTCCTTATCGGCGATACCGCCAACGGCAACAACTTCGTGGACTACGTGCAGCCGCTCCTCAACGATGCCCATATCCGGACCTACCTCGGCCCGCTGGCCTTTCACTGCTGGGACGCGCTGAGTACGCCGGATGCCCGCTATGCGCAGATCGCCGAGATCGGAAGGAAGGCGGGGAGACCTGTCTGGTGTACCGAAGCCGGACACGATGCGGCGCTCTGGACCAAGCCGGACCCCTGGAAGAGCTGGGACAACGCCCTCAATACGGCGACCGCTTACGAAAAGACGGTGCGGCTCACCGGCGCGGGCTTGATGGACTACTGGACCTATCAGAACAACTATCCGATCGTTCAGCCGGACGGAAAGCAGGAGTATCCCGTCTTTTCCATCGTCCGCCAGATGGAGAACGTATTCGCGGCTCAATCGAAAATCGCCGCGACCACGAGCGAAAACGAAGACCTGCATATCGTGGCATCGGCCGGCCCGCGCGCGGGACAGTTCGCCGTCCTGCTGATTAATCCGGTCGGTGCGGGAAGCGTTGCTTTGACGGGACTGCCTCCCAATGCCGCCGTCATGGTTGTGGAAAGCACGGCTCGACAGCAGGGACGGCGCGAACGTAAAACCGCGGACGCCATGGGCCGTCTTACTGTTGCCGTGCCGACCCGTTCCGTGGTGAGCGTTGAAAGCGCCGTCGGCCGGCCGCCGCGGAAGTAGAGACGTTCGATTTTACTCCACGTCCTCGGTTCCATCGGGTGACGGCAGCGTCGTCAGGTCGTACCGGTAGGGATCGGAGGCGTCCCGCTGCATCCCGCCTTTGTCCAGCAGGCTCGCGGCCAGATTGCCCAGCGAAGTGACGAGATCCATCGCTCCCGGATGGTTCCCAGCCTGATTTGCGGCCAGAATCTTGCTGCAGGTAATACGCACATGTTCCGCGAAACGGTCTAGCTCGCTCAAATCGGTTATCCTGTCTTGGCCCGGAAAGGCGAACCTCCGCGCCGCACATAAGTCACTGATCCCCTCCCATTGTGACGCGGACCGTCAAAGAACCTGCCCCAAGGGTGAAAATGGAGCCGTGGCAGGCTCATATTTTTGGACTGGTTGCAAAAGAGTTCTTCGTGTGATACAATATAATGTCTGTTCACCGACACGCAGTTCGATCGACCCTCTTTGGGCGCCGCTACAGAACCAATCGTTTTTCTGTGCTTCTGTCGTTTTCCCTACCAAGGATCTATCTTTCTCCGATGTTGCGCGTATCAGATGGTGAAGACGGTTACAGGCTTCATCTTTCACTTACGCGCTGCTCCATTGCGGGCGGATAGCCGCGTCCTGGTCCCAGGGTGGGGAAGAACGAAAGGAGCCATACGAATGGCAAAGCGACTCTATGTAGGGGGACTGCCCTACTCTACGGGCGAGCGAGAGCTTGAGGATCTGTTTGCGTCCACGGGCACGGTCAGCTCCGTCTCCGTTGTGACCGACAAATACACGGGCCAGTCCAAGGGATTTGGCTTCGTGGAAATGTCCACGGATGCTGAGTCCGACGCCGCGATCAACACGCTGAACGGCACCATGCTCGGCGGTCGCACGCTCACAGTCAACGAAGCGAAACCCCGCGAAGATCGACCCCGCACCGGTGGCGATAGCGGCGGTAGTTACGGTGGCGGCGGTGGTTACGGCGGCGGCGGCGGACGAAGCAGCGGCGGTGGCGGCAATCGCTGGTAGGTCGGACGCTCCGTGAGCGCGCTTTGAACGGACTTGCGTTCACCGGGATCCACCGATCCACGGTTCAAATCCGATAGTTTTCCCGTCCAGGCGCTTTGTGCGTCTGGACGGGTTACGCTTTGGAACGGTACTCCTCCGCATGTACGGTGTGGAGCTTGGCAATGGCGATGGTTTGAGCGTTCGTGTTTCGACCCTCGCCGGGTTTGGCAGTTATCGAAAGGAGCTTCCTATGGCATCTGAATTCGAGCGCACCTCTAAAGAAGTAGGCGGGCGTCATATCGTGATAACCTCATGGTTCGACGAGACACGGCAGGTGTGGCGCGCAAGCGCTCCGCAATACGCCTCTCTTACTGGAGTCGAACACGAAGCCGTTCTCGACTACCCCTCCCGCAACGAAGCCCTTACCCACCTCTGCCGAGTGCTCGCGCGCGACCTGCCCGTAGCGCAGCCAACCCAGTACCCGCGTACGCCCAGGCCCCGCTGACCCACTGGCCGGTTTAGGCGCGCAAAGTTCGACGTCGTACCACTGTATATCTCTATCGCGTCGTTCCCGGCGCGCCTGCATCGGGCCAAATTGTTGAATAGCGCCGCGTGACATTCCGGGATCCGCACCGTATCCCCATACGAATGCGTACCCGGAGTCGCGCGGCGCTTTACTTTGACGCCTCCAGCGGCAATAGTCCCGGTTCGCACCTCTAATTTCACCAAACCCGCCATTGCACTGTCAGGCCGCAGGCTTTTCGGACAGCATGGCGGGATTCCTGACAGTCGATTTGGGGAAACGACCATGAAATCTACTCCGTTTCGCGTGAAGTCATCAATCGTTCTGCTCGGATTGATCGGGCCACTTACACTATTCGCCGGCTGTTCCGGCAGCGGCGTTCCTGCGGTGAACAACCCCGTAGTTACGACCCGCTTTGTCGAGTCGGACCTCGTTTCGGATATAGCCGGCAAGGCAGCCGTAACCGATCCCGATCTGACCAACCCCTGGGGAATCGCCTTTAATCCGACCGGATTCGCATGGATTGC
>JAYTEU010000203.1:0-5023 GCA_043734985.1 Chthonomonadaceae bacterium | reverse complement strand
CTTCTACGAGTGGCAAAAGCGAGGCAAAACCAAACAGCCGCTCTGCATCCACCGCAAAGACAACGCTCTCTTCGCCTTCGCCGGCCTGTGGGATGAATGGACCTCGCCGGACGGCTCGCCGCTCCACTCCTGCACCATTATTACTGTGGCGCCTAACCCTCTCATGGCTGCCATCCACGACCGCATGCCGGCCATCCTGCGCCCGGAAGACGAAGGAACGTGGCTGCGTGGTAACATGGCCTCCGCAAACGAGCTGCTCGCCCTCCTTGCTCCCTATCCGGAGGACGACCTCGAAGCCTATCCGGTCTCAACCGCTGTCAACTCCGTTGCCAACAATGTCCCCGCCTGCATCGAAGCCATCGACGCGCCTGCGGATCTTACCCTGTCTTTGTAAGCCCGGTAGAGTGCCGCACAATCCGATGCCGACTATGCCAACGTCCTGTATCCGCCGTCCTATCGGCGATAGTGATCGGAGGGAGATAACCGGACGATGATCAAATGTCCGGCGTTATATCGTCCCAAGATTGCCCGCAGTAACCGACGACCCATAGCAAGCCGTAGTGCCTGAAGAACGCAACCTCCTTATCGGGCGCTGCCTTACCTCCCCTCAAAGGTCTGTTAACATGGCAGCGAATATCGTACAGTTGCTCCTCTTCCTGGTGCAACACGGAAAGACTCCGGAGAGACGCTGACTCGATAAACGGCAGGGTAGAGTTGAACATAAGAGGCATTGCTCCGACCACCGGACCAGTATCACACTTCGTGGTTAAGGAAGGCAAGTGGCCGAGCTTTTCTATAGCCCAAAGTAGCGCAACCTGGGATTCCACAAACCAGGTCATCCTGACGAAGTCCTTGCGGGGATTTTCCTGTTTGGACATGAACCGTAATTCGCGCGGCGTGAGGGCATCCCATAGCCGTTCCTCTTGAAGCCATTCCGTGATGACTTCCTTGGATACGCCATGTGCCGCTACGATAACGCAATGGAGCGCGAGCACTCTGCGAGCGATCTCGATGCTCGTCCTGGCGGTATCTTCTCTCATATTTCCCCTCCTCGTGCAGGAAGTGGCGCGGAGTTCAGGCGCCGAAAAGGATGGGCTTGAGAATCGGCGCCATGCGGTTTAGCTCTTCCACGTTGTGCCGCAGAAGTTCATGGTCCCAGGTGACTGTCGTGCTCTCGTCGCAATCTCTCGCCAGATCCGTGCCGATGCGTTCCAGTCTTCCAAGCCCGGATCTCTTGAGATCCTCCGGTTCCGACCACACGCCTAGAACAAACACACGGTCGAGTAGGTTCCGTGGGATTCTCTCCTTGGCGATCTGCATACGGTTCGAGTTCTTGTCGAAGTCGATCAGCAAGATCAAATACCGAGCGTGGTTGTTGTTCAATGCGCCGGCATGAATCTGGCTGAATTCGTCGAGGATCTTCATCCACCCTCCGGAGGGCTTTAGGACTTCGAAGCGCCTCAAATCAACGGATGGGTCCAGCGCAAAGCCGTTGGCTAACTCTTCGTTGGCACGGTCTTCCGGCAGCACCTGGACGTGCGGACGATCCTTGTTCATAGCGCGACGTCGCCGCGGATCAGTGCATCCTCAAGGTTTCCGTTGATCTGGATGTCGCTAAGGGGCCTAATTATCGTCGGTTCGAGGTGGCTGTGCCGGTCGAGAACCAGTATGTCATCATCGGAAAATTTGCGCATTGTCTCAGGATTGTGCGAAGTGGTCAAGAGTTGACCCCTGTTCTGGAATGAACGCCGCAGCGCCAACATTAACTGGCCTATCTCTGCGAGCGAAAGATAATCGTCAGGTTCATCCCAGAAACAGAATATGGGACCATAGGCTTGATTGGAGGCAACAATAAGGGCACAGATGAAGAAACATTTCTCGCCATCGGAGAGCGACGCGAACGGCAGACTTAATCTAGCCTGGTCCATTTGGAATTGGACCGTTAGACTTCGGCTATCCTTCCCGACAAGGGGATTTTGGATATCCTTAAAGTCGGGCATGACCCCTTTCAAGTACTCATCAATCCATGTGTACGCTGCCGGCGATTGGGCGAGCAGTCCCGTAAACCATGCGCCAAAATCCGTGCATCTGGAATCCGGTGTAAGGGTTTCTCCTTCGGAGTCTCCAGACATGAGGCACGGAATGGGCGCGAGAATCAGCATTTGCTTTAGCCACGTCTTGAAAATGTACAGCGGATCGGCTGTGGACTGCTCCTGAATCAACGGCAGTGCAACCAGGTGCCAATCCACGAGAAACTTTGCTTCCCTCTCCTTTTTGGTACCGGTCAGCAGCACCTGAGCGCCACTACGGGAATAGAGGGTAAGTCCATCTACGGCAAGCCGCTCTTCCAGAACCCTCAACTCCTTAAAGTCTATTGGAAGTTCTAGAGCAAGCGCGAATTCAAACACGCGTTCACCGATCTTCGCTTCAAGCTCGAAGCGAATCGGAATGTCAGATCGTCCGCGGGCGAAGTCCGATCGCGACACTAGGTCGCTTATCCGGTTAGTACCACGACCGATCTTCTGGAAAATCTCCAGCGCCCAGCCTATTGTGGATTTGCCGGCTCCGTTTTTGCCGATCAGCAATGAGGTTGGCCGTTCGGCAATTTGGAGTTCGAAATTTTCGAGGCATCTATAGTTGTGAACGTATAGGCGATTGATCATGCCCGGAATTATACCCGGTGTTCGCCGGGTCAGCGCCGAACGGCCGTCCCGTCGAATTTGCATTAGATTTGCGCCGCAATTCTGGGTGCAGCGCTGCGGGAGTGGTTGTTTCGGTTGGAAGGAGAACCGAACGCAGTCAGCCGCCTCCGGAGTGCACCGGGAGGCGGCTGACTGCGTTTAGGGAAAGGCCCGTGCACTATTTGCCGAGGACGCCCGTGTGCACTGCGCCGCCGCCGAACGCACCGCCGAAACCGCCCGCCGGAGCGCCGGGTTTTGCGTTGGGAACGAGGCTGTAGGTCACGGCCTGGCTCGACTCGTAGCGCACCGTGCTGCTGATGTCCGACTTGTTCTCGATCTTGGACTTGGCGTCCGTGGCGGTGACGAGGAAGTCCTTCGCGTGGCTGGCTGTGACGGCAGAGATTGCCTTCCCGCTCTCAGGCGTGTGCTCCACGGCGTCGGAGGCGTAAGAGCGCAGCAATTTGGGCCAGAACTTGCGGAACAGCGCCGGGTCGCTGAAGATATCCGCGGCGACGACCTTGCCGTTGATGGCCGCCACGACACCGATAAGATGCGGATCGGTACCCAGGCTGGAAGAGAGCGCCGTCAGGAAGGACGGAACGCTCTTCTGGGCGTCGCCGGACTCCAGGGTAAGCGCGTGTCGATAGGAGCCGGTGCTGGATTCCGTCTTGAGCTTGGCGTTCTTCTCCGCCACCTTATCCCAGACCTGCTGCTGCGCCTCGCCGACAGGGTTTGCGCTTGCAGAACGTTGGGCCCGATTGCCGGCGGCCTGAGATCCGGCGGCAATTCGGTTGGTCCGCGCGGATTGGCTGATATTGCCGCTCGCGGAGGATTCGGCATGACCGGCGCCCAGCGAACTGCTTGAAGACAGTCCGGCGGCTTGCCGCGCCGCGAAGAACTCGCCGTTCTGCGCTCGTCCGCGGATTTCGGCGCTGGCCACGGTCGGCGCGCTCTGGTCGAACTCTCGGTGGCCGGTCCAGCGGCCATGCTCCACGCAGAAGACGGTGATAGGCACATCTTTCTTGCCGGGAGGTACGATCGTGTCGCGCCCCAAGGTCCGGTCCTGCTGGCCACCGAGCACCACTTCGCCGCCCATCAGATAGAGCGCCTTCCTGCTCTCGTTCGTAACGTAGAGCGTGTTGACGTCGCCGCCGGACTTCGACTCTTTGACGCTAACCTCTTTAAGCTTCAGTCCCTCGTCCAGCGTCACATAAGAGTCGGTAGAACGGGCGGTCTTGTCGTAGACCGGGATCACCGTGAGATTTCGGAAAACCTGGGGCTTGCCCAGCGTCCGCTTCGCGTCGAGCTTCACCGTCGCGGTTTGCGACGCGGCACCTCCGGGCGGGTTCTGCCACGCGCCCGCGCCGAGGACCAGCCCTGTCAGAGTGAACGCCGCCAATGCGCCGCCCGTAATTGTCTTGTTGATCGATACCATCGAGAGCACCTCCATTGTATATGAATTCGCTGTATACGAATTCGGTTAAGTGTGCATTGGACGCGATTCACGCAGTTTTGGTAACATTAACCGGCGCCGGACGAGCAAAAAGGGCGTCAATCGGGATATTTCCTGCGCGCTCCCTCAATACACCGTATCAGGAACGCCGCGCGTGCTTCCTGGCGAGCAGGTTCCTGACATATAGTTCGGACACCGGGCGCGTCTGGTAGCGGTCGCCTAGCAGCTCGCGCAGGCGGCGGATCGCCTCTTCGCGGGAGATGCCCATGTTGTGCTCGTAGCGGGCCCAGAAGTCGCTCCACCATTCGGCGGGCTGCACCTTGACGCCCTCGTATTCGGTAACGCGCCCCGTCTCGCCATCGGTGACCAGGCTCCCGACGTAGTCGCTGCGGGCATACACGTCGTCGATCTGGTGCTTGATCTCCTGAAGGTCGTCCGCGCTCACGACGCCGTTCGAGGTCGCTTTGTAAAATTGAACCGTCACGCGGATGGGATACCGCTCGTCGCGCTCGATCCTCAGGCCGCCGATCTCGATGAACGGTCCTTCCTCCTCGCCATGCCCGATGACCGCCGTCTCCACATCGCTCCGGGCGCGTTGCGACTTCATCGCCCCGGGGGGCGCGGCGCTCGACGCGCCCCCTTTCGCCTCATCAAGGTACATGCGACGCGGGCGCTCCTTCTGCTTGAGCGGAATCTGGACCAGCAGGACCATGTTCAGCCCCTTGCGCTTGGCTGCCGAGGCGCCTCCCGGATCGCGGTCGTTGTCCTGCCCAGCCACGAAGTCGCTCATTCGCTGCCCCGTCAGGCTGGATCTGCGGCCGTTGTGGTTGTGGAAGAGGCGCTGCCCCCAGAGTGCGCCCGTCGAGAACGCGTCCCGCTTATTGTCGAT
>JAYTEU010000202.1:0-3547 GCA_043734985.1 Chthonomonadaceae bacterium | reverse complement strand
GCGGTCCCGTGCCGATGCGCCTCTGCCCGGCGGGCTGAACCGATGCATCTACCCGCCTGGCGGTCCCGTGCCGATGCGCCTCTGCCCGGCGGGCGTTTCCGTGACTAGCTTCAGCACCTCTTCCGCGTGGTCCGCCGGTTTCACCTTGCCGAAGATGTGCTTCAGGATGCCGTCCGGGCCGATGACGAAGGTAGTCCTGTCGATCCCCATGTATTTGCGGCCATACATCGACTTTTCGATCCAGACGCCGTACTTTTCCGCTGTCTCGTGCGCCTCGTCCGCCAATAGCTGCATGGGCAGCTCATACTTCACGGCAAACTTGCTCTGGACCCTGACCGGGTCCGGGCTCATGCCGAGCAGGACGACATCCTTCTCATCGAACTGCGCCTTGCTGTCCCGGAAGCCGCACGCCTCGACGGTACATCCGGACGTGTCTGCTTTCGGATAGAAAAAGAGTACGACCGTCTTTCCGCGCAGCGCGGTCAGCGCAACCGTATTACCGCTCTGATCCGGCAGCGCGAAATCCGGTGCCGGTTCTCCTACATTGACCATATGTCAATCCTTTCAATTCGGTGGTGGCGGTCGCCGCCTGCCAGTGGGGTTCACGAAACTCGGATCGATCTGCTATCACTGACTAACCGCCCAGCAGCTCCCTAACCTTCGCGCCGATATCCGCTTCCCGCATCAGGCTCTCGCCGACCAGTACGGCGTCGACTCCGGCATCCTGGAGCTTCAGCACATCGGCGCGCGTGGATATTCCGCTCTCGCTCACAAATAGAATATCGCGGTCCGCGGGGCGGCTCTTCAGGAGTTCCAGCGTGACGTCGAGCGTCGTGCGGAAGGTATGCAGGTCCCTGTTATTGACGCCTATCAGGTCCGCGCCCGCGTCCAGAGCCTCGTCAAGCTCTTCGCGATCGTGTACCTCCACGATTGCTGCGAGCTGGTTTTCGCGAGCCACGGCGAGGAATTCGCGTAGATCCGTCTTGCAGAGGGCCGCAACGATGAGCAGTATCGCGTCGGCCCCCTCAACCCGGCTTTCATAGATCTGCCAGCGGTCGACGATGAAGTCCTTCCGCAGCAGAGGCGTTGCGACCACCACCCGGATCTGGTGCAGGTACTCCAGCTTTCCCTTGAAATAGGGTGCGTCGGTTAGTACGGAGAGGCAGGCCGCGCCGTTTGCGGCATAGGTACGCGCAATCGCAAGCGGGTCGAAATCCGCCCGGATGATCCCTTTGGAGGGCGATGCCTTCTTGACCTCCGCTATCATCGCCGCGCCCTCCCGCTGCTTGAGCGCGCCGCGGAAATCACGGGGCGGCGGCATGCCTTGTGCGCGCTTCCGCATCTCTTCCAGCGGCAGGCGGTCTTTTGCAAACTCTACCGTGGTGCGCGTCGTCGCCAATATCTCTGATAAAATACTCATAATCAGCTTTCCGCAGCGCGCACAAGGCGGAGCTGCCTTTGCAATCGTCATCGATCTTCAGGTCGTACTCGGGCAAGTCGGGCGAGAATTGAATCACGCAGTCTCTTCGTCTGCATTATAGTGTGTGCAAAAAGTGCGGAATACGCCCCCTAGCCCCCGATTCCGGGGGGACTGGTCGGTGCAAGGTGACACTTCTCCCCCAGGATTGGGGGCTGGGGGCGCTTTTTGTATACACTCTTACGGGTACTGTTGTGTAAACCGGGCGAGCTGTTCCGCTTTACGCATCGCGGCGCCCGAGGCGAGGATGGACTGGGCCAGCCGAACGGCGTCCGGCCACGCTTCCGCAAGTCCGCTTACGCGCAGCGATGCGGCGGCGTTCACGGCCACCAGCATGCGTCTTGCGGCGTTTGGCCCATCGTCTCCCCGGCCCGATAGAACCTCTAACAGGATGGCGGCGTTTTCCTCGGCGGTAGAGGCGGGTGCGAGGTAGATGGGGTTCGGCTCGACGCCTTCGATCCCCAGGTCGCGTGGCGTCAGGACGTAATCGCGAACCTCGCCGTCGCGCAGCTCGCTCACGCGCGTTGGGCCGATCGTCGAGATTTCGTCCAGCCCGATCTCGGCATGCACCACTAGTGCGCGCTCGCTGCCCAATGCCTGAAGCGCGCCGGCGGCGAGGGAAGTCAGACTAGCCTCGTAGACGCCCATCACCTGCCGCGTCGCGCCCGCCGGATTCGTCAGCGGGCCCAAAAGATTGAAGATCGAGCGAACGCCGATCTCGCGGCGCGGTCCGCTCACCTGCTTCATGGCTGGGTGATGGTGCGGCGCGAAGAGGAAGCCGATACCCGTGGTGTCGATGCACTCCGCGCACTGTTCGGGTGTCAGCGCCACGCGGACGCCCAGCGCCTCCAGCACATCCGCGCTGCCGCAGACACCGGTCATGGCGCGGTTGCCATGCTTGGCGACAGAAATGCCCGCAGCCGCAGCCACAAATGACGCCGCGGTAGAGACGTTGAAGACCCGGAAGGAGCTGCCCCCGGTCCCGCAGGTGTCCAGCAGCAGCGCGGCTTTCGGCCGGACGGGAACGAGTCGCGAGCGCATTGCCTCGACGAAGCCCGTCACCTCTTCGACCGTCTCGCCCTTCATTCGCAGCCCGATCAGAAGCGCGCCGATCTGGGCAGGCGTCGCCTGGCCGTCCATAACCGCGGTAAGCGCCTGTCTAGCCTCCTCCCGGGAGAGCGAATGGCCCTGAACGATCTTATAGAGCGCGTCCCGCGGCATGGATTAGCGGCCTCTCATGGGTGGCGGCGAATCGTCTTCCGTGGACTCGGCAAGCCCACCCCAGGCGCTGAGATCGATCGGCGCAGGCTTGCGATACGCCTGGGCCGGCTCGGCGGGCGCTCCCGCCGCCATTCCGGCGAACTGGCTGTGTGGGTCGAGCATCGTCCGCTCGGCGTTCATGCCACCTTTATGCACGGTGACGATGCCCCCCGTTGTAGCGCCGCTGATATGGAACCCCATGTGCGTCAGCCAATGCGACATCCCGGTCGAATTTCGATTGTTGGTCTGAATCTGGGCGATCAGGCCCGGCTCGTCGGCGCGGACCACCGTAAGCCGGCTTCGCGTCGGAGTAAAGGCGACAAAATCTCCCTGGAGCCGCTGCGTGACATAGTCGCGAAAACGCGCGACGACTATCCAGGTGGCGGTCAGGTGATCGCCTTCGAAGACAAGTCCGACCTCTTCCGCCGGAATATCCTTCTTAACGGCGTTGCCGGTAACCAGCGCGTTGGTGACCGCGGGAAACTGCTGCATATTAATATTGTTCAGCGCTTGCTGCATCGCCTTTTCGAAAGTGACACCCCAGCTGTCGAGGGTGCTCTGCGTAACCGCGACTACCGTTCCCGGAAGTTCGCGCATTATTATTACGGATAAATCTCCGGCGAACGGCGAGGATCCCAGACTGTCCGGCGGAGTATTTTTCTGCATCTGGCGCTGGGCGTGCGCTAGATAGTCCGCATTCTTAAGGCACGGGCGCAGCGTCATCTGCGCCTCCTGCCAGTTGTGCTCCGGAATGTCCATCGTGAGCGAGCCTATCCACCGCTGGATGATCGAATCCCGGTCGCCGGGCGT
>JAYTEU010000201.1:0-2694 GCA_043734985.1 Chthonomonadaceae bacterium | reverse complement strand
CTGCTGCGGCCGGGCAACGGTTGATCGTACGGTTCCATCAGGTAAGAAAATTTCCCTGTGGTGACTTTTCGATGAGGGATCGGATGATCGTGGCGTTGTCGATCTGGTGGATGTTGTGGACGTAGTAGATAATCCGACAAATAACGGAAGAGACGCGAAAAATCCACTACAGATAGCGCGTAGGATTGAACGCTCGCCACAGTAAATCGCGCAGACAAATTATTCCTCGGAACATCTATTAGAGCGCCCCCATCCGGCACCAGGCGCCGTCGTTCGGGTCCGTAACGGTAAAGTCCAGTACGTCGCGCCGTGGACGACCCGGCACCAGATAAAATGAGGGCAGAACGTAGAAGTGGCTTTTCTGGAGTTTGAGCCTCGCCGGCGACCGTCTTGGGGTTCCGGAGTGAATAAGGACCACGTATGCGGCCCGCTGAGTGATGCTCATGTCAATGACGCTCAGGCCGGACTCGCTGAATGCCTTCTCGCGCTGCGCCTCCTTCAGGCTTTTATAGAATTGCAGAAAGGGGTAGCTCCGAAGCGCCTGCATAATGTGGCCCGTAAACGTCTTGTGCCGTACCGGATGGTGCAGATGCAGCAGCACGAGCTGTGGTTTTGTACACTCCATCAATACCAGAATGTCCGCCTTGTCCGGAAACTTGCCGGACGAGGCCTGGGCGTCCAGGGAGTTCATTACGGGGGCCGGCGGCTCCAGTCTCAGGTCGAGACCCGGCGTAAGCGTTTTTGCCATCAGGACGCCGTCGCGAAACACCATTCTGTGAGCAAAGGCGCGCCCGATGGCGCGTACCGCTTTCTCGACAGTAGCGCTCGCGCCGGATTGGAACGACATCTGCGCATATGAGGACCAGCCGCTGTTCAGATACGAGTCCGACAGGAAATCGAAGCTGCCCGCTCCCGAAACGCTCGTCAGAAGCCGGGCAAGATGGTCGGGATTGGCGAGCTTATCCGCCGCGATGGTAATCCGCCGCTTCGACGCCGGAAGCGCCGACAGGTCGATCGCCCGTTCGGTCGCCAAGATCGACGTTATCGCGGGATCGAAATCGTTCTCTCTCACCTGATCGGTCAGCACGGTTGCGTGCCCGAGCGACAACCCTGGCGCGACCCAGAGGTCTCCGCCCGATGGAGACGCGATACCTAGCCGGAACCCGCCCGCGGCCGCGATCAGCCCCACTCTGGAGTCGCCGGAAAGCTGCTCGTGGCCCGTTCTGCTTGCGATTTGGGAGACGGCTTGCTGTTGGGGCGGCGCCAAACTGGAAAAGGGTTTTACGCTGCAAAAATGGTTGAGAAAGTGGGACTGATCCGTCGCGGAAATGAAAGGCTCGTCCTCGATCGCCGACGAAAGCCCGAATTCGATCGAGTCGGAATCGCAGCCGGACAGAAATGTCGCCATCGGGCTGCGCTGCGCGTCCGGTTTTAGCATCGCGGCCGTGATCTCGTTTTTCAGAGCCTGGCGTTGGGCCTGAATGAAGCCCGCCTCCCTGGCCTCCGAAATCCGTTTCAGCCTGTTTTCGCCGGCGATCTGTTCGTCCGTTTGGAAAAGCAGGTAGCCATCGCCGGACCGTCGCCACGAAACATCCACAACGCGCGTCAAGTACCACATGAACTTTACGAGCGGTCTGCGCTCGAAGCGACAGGATATCTTGCGCGCGCTCAGGCCGGCGACGACCGCGAGGTGGACTCTTGACTGCGCGGCAAGCTCCGCGACCAAAACATCGAGCCGTCCATCTTCTTTGGAGATGTCGATCCCGCGCTGTAGTCGGGCATCGGTTTCCAGGCCGGCGGCGCTAAGCGCCGGAGCGTCCGCACTCGCTGCTTTGGCGGTCTGCGAGGATGCAGCGGCGCCGCACGGCAGAACGGAAACGCACACGATTGCGCAGGCTATCGCGCGCCAGGTTGCCGGGCCGGATCGGCTGCCAAACGAGAATCTAGACTTTAACATCGATCTGCTCTCCCCGTGTAGTCCGTTCGCTCGCCGATGCGGTCGCCGCTTTCACGCTCCCGACCGCAGCGGTCGATCAACGCAATGAGAAGCCAAGCTCGGCGTCCCTGCCTGTCAAGATTTTTCGGTTTACTCCCGGCGGCAGCGGCATATCGGCGAGAATCCGGGGCAGTTCGGCGGTCGTTCCGGGCGGCAGGGAGAACCGCGACGGATCGATCGCGGCTGCCCTTCGAAAGCTCGTGAGCTGGTAGTCCCGGACCTGCGGCGCGATCCGCGGGTTATCGGGAACCTCGGTGTAGTGCCGCCGGAACACGAATCCGGTCGAAGGCTCGACCCACATCCTGTTGCCGGGAGACTGCTTCGAGGTGTAGACGATGCACCGGAGCCCGCACACGTTTTCGGCGCCCGTTCGATCGTAACGCGCCATCTCCGCTTTCGACGGCGAGTAGAGCAGGGAGTCGAGGTTGCGCTCCACTCTTTGAGGGAAGGCCGTCTGAAAGCGCAGCAGGCCGGCTCGATCCAATCCGGTGGAACGCGACACGCTGTCGACGCCATGCGCGGCGATCTCCCGGTAAAGGCGCTGCATCGCCGCGACGCGATCGATGCGGGCGGTTCGCCTTAGTGGGTCCAGCCACCATCTCACCGCCTGGTTGGAGCCATCATAAAGGCGAACCTCGTAGGACTTGCGGATTGTGTATTTGCCGTGGTCGTACAGGTACTCCACGGTACCGCCGCGG
>JAYTEU010000200.1:0-2972 GCA_043734985.1 Chthonomonadaceae bacterium | reverse complement strand
TCGACGAAGAGGGCGACGCGGACCTCGGGGGCTACGCCCAGCGTCTGCAAGCGCTTTGCCAGGGCGTCGGCTTTGCAGTCGAGCTCGCGGTAGGTAAGCGTCTGGTCTCCAAAGACGACGGCGACGGCCTCGGGCGTTCGCTTTGCCTGCTCCTCGACGAGCGTATGGACGGCCGCGTCTTTCGGGTACTCGGCCTGCGTGTCGTTCCAGTCCACGAGCAGGCTTCGGCGTTCGTTAGGCGTGAGAATGTCGAGGGCGTCGATGCTTCGGCTCGGATCGGTAACCGCGCTCTCCAGGAGCGTCAGGTAGCTGTGGAGTAGGCGCGTCGCGGTATCATGGTTGAAGAGGTCGGTGTTGTACTCCAGCCCGACTTTCAGCCCTTCACCGCTTCCGACGAGAAACAGGGTGATATCTACCATCGAGGCTCCGCGCTCTATTAGCAGCGGGGTGAATTCCAGAACCTGATCCGCTCCTTCACCCAGCGCAACGGTCAGCGGCTGGACGAAATTGGACGAGTCGATCATCATCGCCTGAAAGAGGGGATTGCGGCTCCTATCGCGGACGGCGTCGAGCCTGTCCACGAGCGCTTCGAAAGGCGTATCCTGGTGTACGAAGGCGTCGACGACGACCTCGCGCACCCGCCGAAGCAGGTCGACGAAGGCCGGGGCTTTCCCATTCGGCCCGGACAGATCGGTTCGCAGGACCAGCGTGTTTATGAAGCAGCCGATAAGGTTTTCCGTCTCCTGCTGTGTGCGTCCTGCTACCGGCGTTCCGACCCATATGTCCGTCTGGCCCGAGAGTCGGTACAGCAGAGTTTTGAAGGCGGTCAGGTAGGTCATGAACGTGGTGCTGCCGACCGATTCGCTGAGAGCCTTGACCTTCGCAACGAGATCCGCCGGGATAAGGATGCGCTGAACGGCGCCCTGCGTGCCGAGAACAGCGGGACGAGGATAGTCCGTGGGAAGGTTGAGAGCGGGGGCCGGGTCGCCGATAGTTTTCGTCCAATAGGCAAATTGGCTTTCCAGCGCGTCTCCCTTCAGCCAGCTTCTCTGCCACTCGGCATAGTCGGCATACTGAATTGGAAGCTCCGGCAGATCATCGTCACCTACCGGCACGCGCTGTCCACGCTCCGGCAATGTGTGGCTGCGACGGCGCATTGCGATATGCAGTGCTTTATAGAGCGCACCCATTTCGCGCCTAAGGATATTGAAAGACCAGCCGTCCGCAACGATGTGATGCATGTTAAGCATCAGATTGTGCTCACCGGGACCGAGTTTCCAGAGTACGGCACGAAACAGAGGGCCTTTTTTAAGATCGAATGGACACCGCGTCTCCTCTGTCAGCGATTCTTGTGCAATGGCTTCGCGATCCCCAGCCGCTATCTCCCGCAGGTCCAGGATGGAGAGGGGGCCGGAGTGGCCGGTACCCGTACGCCCATCCGTTTCAGAGGGCGCGGGATTGATAATCTGGACAAGCTCACTATCGACAATATCGAAAGTGGTTCGCAGGCTCTCATGACGGCGGATAATCTCAGTAAGCGCGCCTTCCAGGATGTCGCTGTCAAGTGGCCCGGTTATCCGGAAGGTAAGCGCGACATTATAAGCGGAGGAGCCGCTATCCAGTTGATTTAGAAACCATAGGCGCTGCTGGGCAAAGGAAGGTACGCAGGCAAAGACTCCTTCGCCCGCCGCCCCAATGTCCTCTAAAGGTGTTACTAGATCGCCTGGAATGGCAGAGTTTGGTTCCATAGAATTCTCTAAGGTCAACTTTCGTGCCAATGTACCTGAAGTTGTTGGCGCCACGGTTAGTTTGATCTCCGTCCCGCGTCGGCGCCGGTTACAGGTCTGCGGTCCGTCCTGGTCAATGGCGGCACCGCGGATGCCGTTCTCTCGGCCGAGGCGCTTCCGATCGCTCGCAATATCTCAGAAACGGACCGGTGGGCAAATATGTCCCTGGCGGTAAGATTGAGGCCGGCCTTGACCGCGCGGGAAGCTATTTGCAGGACGTGCATCGAGTTTCCGCCCAGATTGAAAAAATCGTCTTCGATCCCTATCCGGTCGATGTGCAGCACTTCAGACCATATGCCGGTAAGAAGCCGCTCGTGCATCGTAGTAGGCGCGGCGAAACTAGCCTTACTCAGCTTTACTCCCTCGGCAGGCGCTTTGAGGGCCTTGCGATCGATCTTGCCATTGGGAGTCAGCGGAAGCTTATCGAGAAAGACGAATGCGTTCGGGCGCATATAGTCGGGTAATCTGCTCTTCAGGACCGCGGCAAGGCGCTCGATGAGACTCTGCTGGCCGGCGACTCCCCAGGTAGCGCCCTCCTCCTTTTTCGGAACTATGAAGGCGATCAGGCTTGGCTCTCCGGTATGGTCGTTACCGACCGCCGTCACCGAATCCTCTATCAACAGAGATTCCTTGAGGACGGTCTCGATCTCCCCGAGTTCGATGCGGAAGCCTCTTATCTTGACCTGGTTGTCGAGGCGTCCGAGGAACTCGATCGTTCCGTCGGCAAGCCTGCGCGCCAGATCGCCCGTGCGGTAGAGACGGGGCTCCGGGGACTTTGGATTTTGGATCGCCTCACCCGGGCGCCCGGATTTTGGATTATCGATGCCCGTGCTGACAGCCACAGATTTTGGATTGGCGGCCGGCTGCGCTGCGCGGTTGGCTGACGCGTCGGCTGCCAGAGTAGGCGGGAATGGGACGAATTTTTCGGCGGTCAGTTCGGGGAGATTGAGGTAGCCTCGGGCGAGTCCGTCGCCTCCGATGTAGAGCTCGCCGGGCACTCCTATGGGCTGCGGGTTTTGGTTGGCGTCCAGGATGTAGACCTGGGTGTTGGCGATGGGATGCCCAATGCTCATTGGCTTCTCGGCGTCCACTATGTGCAGCGCGGTGGACCAGATGGTGGTCTCCGTGGGTCCGTAGACGTTCCACAGCGAGGCGCACCTGGGAAGCAGCGCCTGGGCCAGGCTC
>JAYTEU010000199.1:0-8110 GCA_043734985.1 Chthonomonadaceae bacterium | reverse complement strand
CTCGAAGGGCGGCGCGATGGCAGCCGGGCAGAACGGCCCGGGCCGGTTTCCATAGGCAAACTGCCCGCAGGCGATTCTGGACTCGTATGGCGGTGGATCGCCTTCGCCGCGGTACCGGCCGGCAAACGGATGGGTACCCTCCATCAGGAGCTGGAATATCAGCGCCGCCAGGCCGAACCGATCGTGCTCGGGAGTGCGGTCGATGGTCGCGAACCGTTTTCCCTGGAGCTCCGGAGGCGTGTACTCAGGCTTGCCGACCGGGCAGCGAAAGGTAGTGGTTCCGTTCGGGTCGCGGACCTGGAACGAGTCGGTATCGACGAGCGTGACGAGCGCCGATCGCCCCACCAGAATATTCGATTCGTTGATGTCGCCGATTACGTAGCCGCGACCGTGCAGCGCCCGGACGGCGGCAGACAGGTTGCGCGCGGCGCGGTGAAGGTACAGGTAGTCGATGGTTCGCCCGGTCTGACGCCTGACGCTGGGGTTGTACACGTTGAACAGCGGCCGCATCTCGGTGACAAGGGGCATGAGGTAGCCGGCGAATCCTCGCTCGCCGTGCGCCATGGACAGGAGATCGACCGGCCAGGCGATGGCGATGTGCGCCTGCTCGCGAGCCGGGTCCTCCGGAGGGTCCGCGAGCATCACCCGGAGCTTGCGATGCTGGGCTTCGGTGGGACGATGGTAGACCTTTGCGGCGAGGCGTCGGTCCGCGGCTACGCCGTAGACACGCGCCTCGCCACCCGAACCGACGAGGTCCGCAGGCGTCACTCCTATCCGCTCTCCGTTAATGTGCCGCTGAAGACGCATGGTGATAGTCTGGGGAGACGGTTAGTCTCGCTCTTTCTGAACGCCCAGCACAAACTGGATCATCTCTTTTTCGTACCCGAAGTCCTGGGGCTCGTCGTCCGGCGGACGAAGGTAGCCCTCTTCAGCGACCAGGCTGTGGATATGCGATCGGAGAACGTTCGCCGCCGACGTATCCGCCCAGTGCGCTTTGCGTCGCAGCCATTCGTGCTCCTCTTCCGACACTCTTATGGTAATGGCATGCGTGCGCGCCACAAATAGCTCCTATTCCTGCCGAATTCGTAAGTCAATCGACGGCCCTTTCAGGGTACCTCTACCATGATACTGCTAAATGGCAATTGCGTCAAAATTGAGATATACTAAGAGCGATAACGGTACGTTTACCAACCATACCTATCCCATAGAACTTCGCAATCCCCCGCCCCTCAGGAGAGATATCCGCGTATGAGCATCCTATCTTCTCGTGTGCCCGCGCGCGCCGCAGCCGCGCTGTCTCTTGCGGCGATCATCGGCATGGCCGCCTCGCTGCCGACAATCGGGCTTGGACAGACCAAGGATAAGGATAAGGATAAGCCCGCGCCTGCTCCCGACAATTCGACGCGGCCCCAGGCCACGGTCGAAAAGAAGGTAATTCAGCCGGTCGGCAATCCGCTCCAGATCCCGCCCGACGGCACCCGCGGCGACGGTGCGGCGAAGGGCCAATTGTCGCGCGAATTCGGCGATTATCGTCATCTGGAGGGCGGGCCGCCGAAAGCAGTCTCGAAGCCGCTGCCGCTCTTTGGTTATGACATATTCCGCAAGGCGCGCGAACTGAACGATGCGCAGCAGAATATGATCTCCCGACAGGCGGTCTCGGAGTTCCGTGGCGGCGATCCGGCACGGCGAAGAAGAGGCTCCGACGCGACCACCGGCGATTCGGTCTCTCGCGTAGATGGAAATCACAGTTCGGGACAGGGCACGGACAAACGGACCGACTCCGGCGGAGCTCCGGATCCGACCGATCCACGCTCTATTTCCCGGGCGGCGGCGGCGGAATCGAGCGTTACAAGCCGGACCGACTCACGGACCCAGCCCGTACAACCAAGCGACCGATCCAGCCAGGCCGCGCAGGACGGAGCCTACGATGAGGCGGCGACCGCGCGCTCCACGCGCACCAGGGACATGTCGGAACCGGACGTGCAGGATGCGTTCGGCACGCCCGTCGGCCCGATCTCGCTGCTCTACCGCGCCATCAACGCCTCGATCCCGGACAACTACACGCTCTCCGGCGGGGACGTTCTGCGCATTCGCGTGCAGTCTCCTACCTTCGAGCAGCAGACTTACAAAAAGACGGTGGACGCTCGCGGACAGATCCAACTGGACCCGATCGGCAGCGTGGTCGTGCGCGGCCAGACGATCGGCTCGGCCGAAAAGCTGATCGAGAGCCGCCTGCGCCCATACATTAAGAACGTACAGGTTTCTATCGAAACAGGCCAGCTTCGGACGATGCCGATCCTGGTGACCGGCGCGGCCTATGTTCCGGGAACTTATACCGTGCCGGCCACGGCGACCGCCTTTAACCTGCTCAATATCGCGGGCGGGCCGTCGGACGAGGGCTCCCTGCGCGCAATCGAGGTGCGCAGGCAGGGCAAAAAGATCGCGACGCTGGATATCTACAAGATGATCGACGGCGACGCCCAGTGGTCGGACGTGCAGCTCGCCGCAGGGGATACGATCATCGTGCCGCCGCGCAAATCGAGAGTGACGATCAGCGGCGAAGTACTGCGTCCGGCGATATTCGAGCTGCTTCCCACTGAGACCCTTCGCAACGCCCTGGCCTATGCCGGCGGCATCAAGGCGACCGGACTCAATCAGAGCGTTCGCGTCAACACGGTCGTGCCGGGCGCTGAGCGTGTTATCAAGGACTTGAATGTGACAGGGAGCCTTGTCGAGCGCCAGACTCTGTTCGACGGCGACGAGGTCGAGGTGTTCTCGGTACGAAATCGGCTGAGCAACCGCGTCACCATCGAAGGCGCGGTGGACCAGCCGAACGACTACCAGCTTCAGCCGGGGATGCATGTGGCGGACCTGGTGGAGCGCGCGCGCGGGCCGCTTTCAGAAGCGTTTCTGGGTAAGGCCGAGCTGCACCGCTGGCAGGCCGACGGAACGGACTCGCTGGTAATCGTAGACCTGGAAAAGGCGCTCGCTCGAGATCCGAAGAACAACCTCGAGCTTCAGAAGTGGGATCGCCTTAAAGTATACACTCGAGAAGAGGTAGCCTGGACCGGGCGTCGTACAGTGGAGGTGAACGGCGCGGTCAAGAAGCCCGGCAAATACGATGTCAGTAAGAACATGCGCGTCAGCGACCTACTGCGCATGGCGGGCGGGCCGACGCCGGATGCCGAACTGGAAAAGGCACATCTGCTCCACCATCACGATGACGGCCCTTATACGCACGAGTATGTGAATATCGCATCGGCGACCAAGGGAGATACCAATAGCGATCCCCTTGTGATGGACAGCGATAAATTGGTGCTCTACGCTGTAGAAATGGCCTCGTTCGTCCCCAATCACGTGGTTGACATCAAGGGTGAAGTCGTGAATGAGGGCAGATACCCGCGATTTGCCGGGATGAAGATATCCGACCTGCTTACGCTCGCGGGTGGATTTCGGCCCAGCGCGTCGAGCCAGGTCGTGCTGGCCCATGCGCGGCGGGTGGCCGATCCCGGGACCACGAAACTCGTCACCGTCAACTTCGACAAGTCGGGCCGCTGCGCCGAGGCGGATGACGCCGTACTGGAAGACGGCGACGTGGTATCTATTCAGGGCCTCGGCGGATTCCAGCCGGACGTGCAGTCTTTTAAGGTCGTTGGCGCCGTCAACAGGCCCGGTACGATCTTTCTAACGAAGAAAGACATGCGACTGAGCGATGCCATCCGCGAGGCGGGCGGTCTGCGGCCCGAGGCGTTCCCGGATGGAGCGGAGTTCAGCCGCGATCCGCAGATGCTCGCGACCACGGGACAGCGGAACCTGATACAGACCCTTTCCAGCCTGAACGACCTGCTCAACGACAGCGAGACCAACCGGGAGCGGGCGAAGGCGCAGATCGAGCTGATCAAGGCATTGGGAGCCGCCGTCACGGACTCGACCGGCCTCGGCGCGCTTGCAGGCGGGGGCGCGGCTGCTATTCCCAATCCGGCGGCGAGCGGTTTGGGCGGCTCCTTTAACGGCTTCAATCTGGTATCGCCCGCGCGTAAGCTTGGCGGAAGTCAGCTCGATCCGAACCGGCTCGTGGCGATCGACCTGCGTTCCGCCATGGCAAAACCCCGGAGCAACGCCGACATCATCCTCGTGAACGGCGATGAGATCATAGTGCCGGAGACACCGACGACGGTCACCATAATCGGTGCCGTCAACAGCCAGCGCGCCGTGCTTTTCGAGCCGGGCAAGAACCTGGACTACTATCTGCAACTGGCGGGCGGGTTCGCGCCCGACGCCGCAAAGGAGAGGATCGTGATCTTTCATATGGGCGGCGGGGTGATCCCTGCGACCCATGCGCGCGAGCTGAAGCCCGGCGATATGGTGCTGGTGCCGACCAAGGTGCTTGCCGCCAAGTTCGGCAACAAGGGCAACGGGATCGACACGTTCTTCAAGTCGCTCACCAGCTCCGCGATCGTGTTCAGGCTGGCGACCAGTATCTTCGGATTTTAGCAGTCGCCCCCCCGGCCCCCAATTCTGGGGGAGTAGGAACGCGCCCCCCAGCCCCCAATTCTGGGGGAGAAGTGGGTTGTATCCGCAACCATTGTGCCTAGATGAACGGAAGGAAATCAGCGATGCGCGCCCTAGTCAATTATGAGCGTAGTCCGTACAAGGTAGAGCTTCGCGAGAAGCCGGTGCCGGAGATCGGGGACGACGAGGTGCTACTGGCGGTTCGCGGTGTTGGCGTGTGCGGCAGCGATCTGCACCAGTGGCACGCTTCACACTCATGGCCGGTAAACTACCCGGTGACGCTCGGCCATGAGTTCTGCGGCCGTATCGATCGGGCGGGCAAAAATGTGAGTGGTTTTTCCGAAGGTGACAGAGTCGTCAGCGAGACGGCGGCCTCCATCTGCGGGCAGTGCGCCTACTGCCGGGGCGGACAGTACAACCTCTGTCCCAAGCGGCTTGGATTCGGCTACGGCTTAGACGGCGCGATGGCGGACTACGTCCGGGTTCCCGCGCGCTGCCTCCACCATGTGCCGGACAATGTGCCATTCGAGGACGCGGCCATGACGGAGCCGGGCTGCGTGGCCTGCAACGCCGTGATGGAGCTGTCGCGCATCAATCCGGGAGACACGGTCGTCGTGATGGGACCGGGCACGATTGGCCTGATGGTGGTGCAGATGTGCCGCCTATTCACGCCGGGGAAGCTGGTTTTGATCGGCACGACCAAGGATGCGGAGCGTTTGAAGGTGGGCCGAAAACTTGGCGCGGATGTCACGCTCGAGGCGGATGCGACGGACATCGTCACGGCGGTGAAGGCGCTGGGAGACGGTTTCGGCGCGCACCTGGCGATCGACTGCGTGGGAACGTCGGCGGCGCTCAAGCCCTGTATGGAGATGACGCGGCCCGCGGGCCAGATCACCAAGGTAGGCTGGGGGAAAGACCCGGTCGGCTTCTCGCTCGATCCAATCGTGCAGAAGGCGATCACCCTCCAAGGTTCCTTCTCGCACACCTACCAGACCTGGGAACGAGTGATTGGGCTGATGGCGAGCGGCAGGTTGGACCTCGATCCCATGCGCCGCGTCTATCCGCTTGACAAGTGGGAAGAGGCGTTCCAGGCCATGGATTCGCTGGCAATTGCAAAGAGCGTGCTTACGCCTTAATTCACACCACTCACTGCGACCAGGCGCGCTGGATGCGGGCGATGGCGCAGGCGATGTCATCCATGTCGATGGGGTCGCTGAGTAGCAGGTACTGCTCCAGCCAGATCGTGTCGGTGCAGATCTGTTCGCAGACCGGTAGGTTCAGCGAGGGATAGTCTATGTGACGGCTCGCCTGGCAGCCTTTGTCCTGGCCCGCGGCGTGCCGGACGAACAGGCCCTCGCGGTAGAGCGGGATGTAGCCGTCGGAGCAGGGCACGCCCTCGGCAGCTAGAGCTTTTATGAACTCTTTGTTCGACCGTCCTCCAAAGGCTTCCGCCTTGTATCGGAACGTGAATAAGTGATACGCGTGGCAGGTGATTCTCGGGTCGTCCGAGGGCAGTTGGATGCCGGGGATATCCGCGAGCCGCGCGCGTAACGCCAGGGCGCTTGCCGTGCGACGGGTGGTCTGCTCCGGTAGGCGGGCGAGCTGGGCTCGCAGGATGGCGGACTGGAACTCGGTCAGGCGGAAGTTGCTGCCGTACACCTGGTGCTCGTACCAGCCGCCGTTTCGCACCCTCCCGATGTTCACCACCGACCAGGCCGCGTCGGCCAGATCCTCGCGGTTGCTGACCACTATCCCGCCTTCGCCGGAGTTCAGGTTCTTGCTTGCCTGGAAGCTGAACGAGCCGAGATCGCCCAGCGCGCCGACCCGCTTTCCGCGCCAGGCGGCCGCGTGCGCCTGTGCCGCGTCCTCGATAACGGCGATGCCGCGGCGGGCGGCTATTGCGAGGACGGCGTCCATGTCTGCCGGGCGGCCCGCAATGTGGACAGGAATGACGGCCGCCGTGTTCGGAGTGATGGCCGCCTCGATGGCTTTCGGGTCGATATTGAGCGTGTCCGGTTCGACATCGACGAAGACCGGTACGGCGCCCACCCCCAGCACCGAACTCGCCGTCGCGACGAAGGTATAGGCAGGGACGATCACCTCATCGCCGCAGCCGATACCCAGCGCGCGCAACGCCACCTCCAGCGCGACCGTGCCGTTGGAGCACGGGACTCCGAATCCGGCGTCTTGAAACTCCGCGAACTCCCGCTCGAAGCTCTTGCCTTCCGCACCGGGCACGGACCACCACACCCCGCTATGCAGCACGCGCAGCAAGGCCCGCTCCTCCGTCTCATCGTAGATCGGCCATGTCGGCCAGGGATTCGCTTTCACATCCCGGACGGGATTGCCTCCGTCGACTGCAAGTTGTTCTGTTGCTCTTGTGGCTGCCATTGTTTGAAATCTACGGGCCGTTCGATTTTATCGCCGCCGCCAGTCCCGACGACCAGCCGTTGCGCAGGGCGGTCTGCTCGGGTGAGGCATTCGCAAGCGGCCTCATGGCGGTGTCCAGGCCCACATAGCCGAGGCATTCCGCGAACGGCATGGCGTCCGTGGAGCGCGCCAGCAGATCGTAGAAGGCGGACAGATCGGTTTTTGCCACTTCGGACACGACCGACCGGATCTCATTCTCGCCGTATCCCGGCTTGGGCGGGTTGTGGCGATCCAACAGAAGCCGCATTACGTCGTCGAGGGATTTTTTGCCGCCGGTGGCATTCCTGATCTTCAGGTCCATGCAAAGCCCGATTAGCTCGCCCTTATCGTAGTAGGAGAGGCCACCAAATCCCTGGCTGCTGCCCGACTCCCAGACGCGAAGGCTGGCCTCTTCCGCGGTTATGCGCTTGGAGGCGGGGTTCGTCTGCATCCTGCCGATCGCTCGCTTCCAGTGCGAGTAGAAGGCCTCCTCATCGGTTATTCCCGCGCGCCGGACAGCGACGTGAGCGTAGTACTCCGTAACGCCCTCAGCAAACCAGAGGCTGCGCGTTTTCGGCGGATTGACATAGTCAAACGGACCAAGCGCCGCCGGTCGAATGCGCTTTACGTTCCATAGGTGGAAAAACTCGTGGGCTACGAACGCCTCTATGCCCCTGGGCTGCTCGCCGGGCCAGAGCAGCAGGCGCGCGGAGTTCAAATGCTCCAGCCCGCCGCCCTCCCCGCCGACGTCGAAAAGGAAATGATAGCGATTGTTCGGCGGTCCGCCCATGATCTTGTTTTCCGCCGCCGCCACTTTCATGAGCATTGGTACGAACGGATCTGTCTGCTCGAGTGTGAAGGGCATATGGAAGAATACCGCCTTCTGCTCTACGGCATCGACCTTGAATTGGCGCACCGTCATGCCTTCCGCGTCTCCCATCACCAGCGGCGAATCGGCGAGAGTATCGTAGTCGTCGGCCGAATAGGCTGCCTCCGCCTTCGCCCCAGCCGCCTCCACTTCAGGAAGAGGCATCTCCGCGTGCCAGCCGGACGGTAGGTAGACGAAGAGTCTTGCCGGCGATGCCTTGCGTCCCACAACGTAAGCGAATGCGGAGGGGCCGTTTACGAAGCCATAGTGCGGCGCAACCGTGACATTGTCGCTGAAAATACCTTTCGGCGTCTGAGGCAC
>JAYTEU010000198.1:0-5053 GCA_043734985.1 Chthonomonadaceae bacterium | reverse complement strand
TTGGAGTGTCCGGTGGAGCGGGCTGAAGGCCGGCCCGCTTCAAATCAAATGTCGGATACTCACGGAATTGCAGGTACGAGCGCGGCAACTCATCAAGTTCGCCGGCTAACCTACTCCAGACGGAAACGACGGGTGCAAAGGTCCTGTTACTCCGATATTCCGCAAGTAGCCTAAGCTGTTCCGGCGCGAGATCCCGCCCATGAAAAACCTTGCCCGCGCGCAGCGCGTCAGCCTGTTCCGGTGTCATGGACTTAAGAATCCGCGCAACATGCTCCTGCACATCAACCGGAGTCATGTCATACGGCAGTGTGCTGAACGCAGCAAGAATATCCTTGGCCATCTGTCTTAATTCTGGCACATTCATTTGTGGATATTCGGCTGGATTGGTTTTGAAACGCTTATTCATCAGAATAACGCCGCGCTTACTCAGGCTCCAATTATAGTCAAATGTTTCGCTTATCCTATCTAGTCCATCTTTCACCGATCCTTTGAACTCAATATCGCCCGCTGTCTTTTGAGGTTCGTCGTCGACCATAATATTCTTGCCAATCTGATTAGACAGGTCGGCAATGATGGTAACAAACGACTGTTTCTTGCACGACAACATTATTTGCCGTGTCTGGAAATCAGGGGGCATGGACGGAGTTTGCGCCAAAGAGCAACGTGCCTGCAGGAGACCGTACAAAACCAGGGCCATTCCGCCGCCGACGCGTAACACCATGCCGATGCTGCTGGCTGCCATAGAGTTTTCCTTTTTTACAATAGGACGAGCACGCGCGTCGAAAGCCGTGCGTGCTCGTATATAGTGCTCATCGTACTACTGAGCTCGCGACACCTGGGCTATGATTGAAAGCGCTTGTTTCAATTTCTGGTTGAGGGAAACCTGCCGCAATTTGCAGGCGCTGCCCCGTTTAATGAGCTATGGTTACTCTCGCACCCGCGTGAGCAAATCCCGTGGCCAGCGCATATGTTCCAACATGATACCGAATTGTGCTTGCGCCTCCTGTGGAAACTGTGAAAACCGCCGGCGTAATAGAGTAGAAATAGTCTGCCGGCGCAGAATCATCATAAACGATGGCGTCGGGAAGTATTTTACTTTCTGCCGTGGATGTTCCTGGCGGTCCGGTGGTTGACCCGCTGAGGCTTCCGGAAATAGTGATAACAATTGTCGTAGGGACAGGAGTATTGTTGAATGTCGTCCAAGTGAAGTCACGGCTAATAATCGCTGTGATTTCGGCGCTAGCCCCTGTACGCGCCGCACTGGCAGAGGTACCATAAACTCCGGCTCCTGCACTGGCTGCTTCAATATCGTCTGGTGGGTCGAGAACTATGGTAACGCTACCAGGATCTATTTGGTAAGACCCTAGCGCCCAAGAGCCTTGAGCATTCGAGGAAACAGCAAAACCGAAAAAAAGAACTACGAATCCGGCAATCGCAACGAGGCGTGATGAATTCATGGTTTGTTTGTCCTTAGTCAGTGGGCTAAACGAGTGAATTGATAAGGCAGTTATATTGGCAGTGTGAAATCCAGATGGAGGAGGAGCGCGAATACGGTGTCTGTACGATTTGTTATTGCTAGGCAGTATTATCTGAAGTAAACGGGGGGGGACAGGAGGACACGCATTCCGATGCCAGGCATGGAGCGCCAGAGCAAATTTGGGCGAAGTGATTTTCAGAACAGGTTAGCATGGTTTAACTATCATACCGTTTGTTCGATCAACCAAGGTCATTATAGCGACAAGTGTAAATCTTGTCAATTACATTTTTTCGATTATCGCAGTAAATATTTGCCAGCACCATGATCATCGCGTTCTTCACCGACGCCCCCGCCGTCACTGATTTTGCCGGCGCCAAGACCTCCGACACGGCGAAGTTCGGCCGCTGGTTCCGCCTGCTGCTGGAGGCCGGCATCTACTGGCCGCCCGCCCAGTTCGAGGCCGCCTTCCTTTCTGCCGCGATGAGCGAGGGGGACCTCAGCAATCTTCAAGAAAGCACAGGGAGGGCATTGGCAGGGCTCTGAACGGGCGGTTGAAACCGCCGCAACAACAGCCCGAAGTGTCCCTGCGGACACTGGATGCTTAGCATGTGCCCTATTCCTTCTGTTTGGCCTGGAGGTGGAGTTCGAAATCCGGCCAGAAGGTATTGTCGTTGTGGTGCGCTTCCTGGTTTAGGATGTAGCTTTTCACTCTTTCGGCGCCGATTTTGTCAACAGTAAAGGCTCCGTAGGCGCCCTGCCACTTAAATCCTGTCACTCCCAATCTGTGCGTAACAAAATGTGAGGATGACCCCTTCAATTGCTTGACAAGGTCTGAGACAGACAGCGTTGGCGGAACTCGCACCAGGACGTGAACGTGGTCTGCGACTCCGCCAATTGCGATCAGTTCGGTCTTACATTGAGTGCACTCATACTGAAGACAGTCGTAGACGGCCTCACGCGTATCGCCGACTAACCATGGGAACCGATCCCACGTCGCCCAAACCAGGTGAAGGAAGAGTTGCGTATAGGGCTCACGCATTTCGATAATCCTCATTCGGTCGGCACATGTCTACCTCGCATAAGTGTAGCATCATCTCAGCAAAGGCACTATCCATGCAACGGCTGCATCAGTCGGCGCAGGCCGACTTCGGGCAATTGTTGCAGCGGTTTTAACCGCCCGGAGGCGCGAAGACCTGCCGCAAATAGTTCATGTAGGCTTCGTCTTCGCACATGGTTTTGCCGGGGGCGTCGCTTAGCTTGGCGACGGGGCGATCGTTGCAGCGGGTCATTTTGATCACGATGTTGAGGGCGGGAAAGCCCAGGTCGTTGGTGAGGTTGGTGCCGATGCCGAACTGGATCCCGATCCGGCCGCGGAAGTGGCGGGCAAGCTCGATGGCGCGTGGGATGTTCAGGCTGTCCGTGAAGACGGCCTGTTTCTTTGTCGGGTCCAGCCCCAGCGACTGGTAGTGGGCGACGAGCTTCTCCCCCCATACGATCGCATCGCCGGAGTCGTGGCGCGCGCCGTCGTAGGCCTGACTGAAGAGGCGGTCGAAGTCCCGGAAGAAGGCGTCCATGCCGACGATATCGGAGAGCGCGATGCCGAGCTGCCCACGGTACTCCTGCATCCAGGTCTCCAGGGCAAACTTCTGGGAGTCGGGCAGAGCCACGAACGCCTGGCACGCCTGAAGGAACTCATGCGCCATGGTGCCGTAGCGCTTCAAGCCGTACTTGCGGGCGCACTCGACGTTGCTGGTGCCCAGGAAGTGGCTCCCAAGCCCCTCCTTCAGCAGGCCGACTGCCTCGTCCTGCCAGGCGCGGCTGTAGCGGCGGCGCGTGCCGAACTCGATGATCCGCAGGTTGTCCAGCCCGCTATCCCGCGCCATTCGGCATTTCTCCGCCAGGCGGCGACGCCCTTCCGCCGCTGTCTTCGCCGAGAACGGGTGCGTGTTGCGGAAATAGACCTCGTTGACGATAGCCAGCACCGGGACTTCGAACAGGATGGTGCGATACCAATTCCCCCGAATCTTCAGGCGCAGCTCAGAATCGCGGGTGATCTCGACCGCGCCGGCGTTCAGGCGCAGCTCACGCAGGGCATCGAGGTAACTCGGCTTGAGGTAGGGCAGGGTTCCCAGGTAGGCGATCTCCTCCTCTGTAAACCGGAGCGAACAGAAGTGCGCGATCTCTGCCTCGATCTCCTCTTTGTAGGGCCGCAGATCGACATCACGCGTGCGGCATCGGAACGCATACTCCACGTCGGCGACGGGAAACCGGTGGTATACGACCTGCTGCATCGTGAACTTGTAGAGGTCGGTGTCGAGAAGCGATTGAACGATCGGTTTTAAGGGTTTCAAAGGGTGACTTCTGCCCGCACGGTGCCTGCGCGTTCGTGCCGGGCGGTTAGTTTGATTATCGTGCCGGGCGCCGCCTTTACGACCCACTCCGCTTTTGCGCGCTCGGCGGTAGGGTCGGAGGCCCAGCCGTAAGGAGAGGAGGGCTTGTAGGCGCGTCCTTCCAGTTGGCCGATCTCCATGCGGGGTTTGCCCTGCTCCAGCGACGCACCTTCCGGGAGAGCGATCTCCGCGACCACGGCACGTACGACCTTGCGCTCCAGGGCCTTTTTGGTGACGTAGGTGGGCAGCCATCCGGAGTTGTTGACGACTAGCCGGATCAGGTAAGCGCCGTCTCCGATGGCCTCAGTGGTGGCAGTGTGGATCTCAAGCTGCGGGGCGAGCAGCGCGTGGTAGACGGCCCAGTCGGCGAGGGGCGCGATCTCCTTCTCCAGGAACCTGGCGGGCGGATTTCGGAAGGCGACCTGCGCGTCCCAGCCGCCGATCTCTATCGGGCCAAGCTGCGGGTGGTCGAAGGGCTTCCAATCGACGTATCCCTTCCCTTCCAGCTCGCGGTCGGCCCAAGCGAGCATCTTCAGGTCGTCCTCGATAGGATGGTCGCGGTACCAGTCTATGAACTTGAAGCTGCCCGGTTTCGTGTTCGCGTCGAATCCTTCGGTGAGGCCCGCCTGCCGCTGCGGCGACCAGATCTCCACGGTCCACGCGAAGAGGCCGAGGTGGTCGTACATCCAGTCATCGAAGACGCCGGTGATGGTTTCCTTGGGATGGTAGCGGAAATCGTGGAAGACGCTGATGGCCGGGTAACCTGTGATCTCCGTTCCCTTCTTGCCGATGGCCTTGTAGGTCCAGAGGTCCTCCGCCGGCATGGTGTCGTCGGCCAAAGTGCCAAAGGGCCGGAGCAGGACGCCGCTGTAGGTGTGGAAGGTGATACCGCCGGTGATGTTTGGGTGCGACGTGATGAAACGGACCAGGTTGTAGACCTCCGGCTCGCTGCCGGGGAAGGGGCCTGCGCCGCTCTGCTCGCCCTCCTGCCGCCAATGAGCCGGGAAGTTTCGGTTCAGGTCGAGGCCCTCTTTGTTCCGCTGTAAGGTGAGCGTGTGGCCGTCCCAGTTGTCCAGCGTTCCCTCGTAGAGGACGCGGTAGTAGGTCCCGCCGATTTCGGTGGGATCGCGGCGAACGAGCAGGCGCGGCTCGTCGGGGTGCTTCTTCCAGGGTCCGTTCGCGTCCG
>JAYTEU010000197.1:0-6653 GCA_043734985.1 Chthonomonadaceae bacterium | reverse complement strand
ATCCCAGAAGCCTGTGGCAATCGCCTGGTAGCATGCCGCAACATACGAAAGCATGTTTCCCGCCAAAAGCGCCAACTCCGGGAGGCGGAAGCGGCTCTCATTGCCGAAGACAAACGAGCGTTCTGCTCCGGGTACCCTCGTAATGAACACGCCGTCGTGCGTCTACAGTTCATTCCACTCAGGATCGGGCCCGCCCGATGGGGTGCTCTGGGTGGCGAAGCGCCTAATGCCGGGTCGTTTATCGACCCGGCCACTCTGCCGGCTTCTCCCGCCGCCCTACAGCCGCTCGTCGATAAGACGATTGACCTCCTGCGGATCGGCCTTGCCTTGCGACGCCTTCATCACCTGGCCGACGAGGAAGCCCTTCTTCTGTACGAGGCCCTTCTCTTTGATTTCTGAGACGACCTTCGGATTGTCGGCAATCACCTTCTCAACCAGCGCGATAACGGCGCCCTCATCGCGGATCGTCTTCCACGCGCGCGCCTCGATGATAGGGTCGGGCTCTCCGCCGGTCGTAAACATCTCCTCGATAAGGGCCTTGGCGATTTTGCCGCTGATGGTTCCGTCGACGATGCGCTGGACCATGACCGCCAGGTTCGCCGGAGAAATCGGGCTTTCGCCTATCTCCTTGCTCGCGCCGTTCAGGAGCCTGGCAAGGTCGCCCATGATCCAGTTCGATACGATCTTGGCGTCGCCACCGGCTTTCACGGCCTCCTCGAAATAGTCCGCGAGGGCGCGCGTCTCCGTTAGAAAGCCCGCGTCGTAGGCGGAAAGTCCGTACTCCGCGATAAATCGGCCGAGGCGCGCGTGCGGCAGTTCCGGCATGCCCTCTCGCACCCGCTCTATCCACTCCTCCGTTATGTGCAGGGGGACAAGGTCCGGCTCCGGGAAGTAGCGGTACTCCTGCTCCACCTCTTTCGAGCGCTGCGAGAAAGTCGCCTGTTTAGCCTCGCTCCAGCCGCGAGTCTCCTGCGGGACGCGCTCGCCGCGATCCAGAATCTCCGCCTGCCGCTCGCACTCATACTCGATGCCGCGATGGACCGCTCGGAACGAGTTTAGGTTCTTGATTTCGGTCTTCGTGCCGAATGTATCGGAGCCCACGGCCCGAATCGAGACGTTCGGCTCTGCCCGCAGGGAGCCCTCTTCCATCTTGCCGTCACATACATCTATATAGGTCAAAATCGCGCGAAGTTTCACCAGATAGGCGCGCGCCTCCTCCGCGGTGTGGATATCGGGTGGAAAGTCGGTGACGATCTCCATCAACGGCACGCCGCTGCGGTTCAGATCGACGAAGCTCTCCTTGTTGTCGCCGGGGATATGGAACAGCTTGCCCGTATCCTCCTCCAGGTGAACGCGCAGGATGTGAACGCGCTTGGTTTCACCGTTCACCTCGATGTCGAGCCAGCCCTTCACGCCGATCGGAAGGTCGTACTCGCTGATCTGGTAGCCCTTGGGTAGGTCGGGGTAGAAGTAGTTCTTACGGTCGAATTTGGCGTGCGGATTGATGGAGCAGTTCAGCGCCAGCGCCGTGCGGATCACGTGCTCCACCGCCTTCTCGTTCATCACCGGCAGCGAGCCGGGCATGCCCATGCAAACGGGGCAGCAGCGCGTGTTCGGCGCACCGCCGAACGCGTTGCGGCATCCACAGAACATCTTACTCTCGGTAAGGAGCTCCGCGTGGCACTCCATCCCTACAACTGGTTCATACTCCGGCATTCGTCTAATCTCACTCCTGCTCGCATGTTTCCAAACGGTTAGATCCTACAGCGGCGGCTGCCGCAGATGCCAGCCCGACGCCTGCTCGTACGTTCCCGCGGCGCGCAGCAAGGTCGATTCGTCGAACGCCCTGCCGATGATCTGAAGCCCTACCGGCAGGCCCTCCGCAAATCCACAGGGCAGCGAGATCGCGGGCAGCCCGGCCATGTTCACCGGGATAGTGCAGGCGTCCGCCAGCTTCATCGCAATCGGGTCCGCCTTCTCGCCGACCTTGAACGCCGGGGTCGGAGACGTCGGCGTCAGCAGAACATCGTACTTCTCGAAGGCGCGCTCGAAGTCCCGGCGGATCAGGGTTCGGATCTGCTGGGCGCGCTTGTAGTAAGCATCGTAGTAGCCCGCCGAGAGTGTGTACGTGCCCATCATCACGCGCTGCTTCACCTCGTCGCCAAAGCCCTCGTCACGTGTTTTCTCCGTCAGGCCGGAGTGTCCTCTCAGCTCTTTCGTGCGCAGGCCGTACTTGACGCCGTCGAAGCGTGCCAGGTTGCTGCTCGCCTCAGCGGGCGCGATAATGTAGTAGGCGGCGAGCGCATAATCCGTCGTGGGCAGCGAGCACTCCTCCGCGACCGCGCCCAACTCGACCAGCTTATCCACGGCGGCGCGAACCAGCGCCGCGACATCCGCCTGCACGCCCTGGCCGAAATACTCCTTCGGCACGCCGATCCGCAGCCCTTTCACGCCCTGCGGCGAGGCGCTGTAATCGGGAACGGGAAGGTCGGCGGTCGTGGAATCGAGCGGGTCGTGCCCTGCAATCGCCTGGAGGAGGAGCGCGCAGTCGTCGACCGTCTTACCGAGGGGGCCGATCTGGTCGAGGGATGACGCATAGGCGATAAGCCCATACCGGCTTACCCGGCCATAGGTCGGCTTCATGCCCACGACGCCGCAGAGCGCGGCCGGCTGCCGGATGGAGCCGCCGGTGTCGGAGCCGAGCGCGATAAGCGACTCGCGAGCCGCCACCGCCGCCGCCGAGCCGCCCGACGAGCCGCCGGGAACGCGCTCCAGATCCCAGGGGTTGCGCGAGGTGTGAAAGCCGGAGTTCTCGGTGGACGACCCCATGGCGAACTCATCGAGGTTCGCCTTGCCCAGCAGAATCGCGCCTGCGTCTCGAAGGCGGGACACCACCGTGGCATCGTACGGAGGCACGAAGTTGTAGAGGATCTTCGAAGCGGCGGTCGTCTTCACGCCCGCGGTACACAAATTATCCTTCAGGACAATAGGGATGCCCGCGAGGATAGGCAGCGCCTCGCCCTGAGCGCGCCTGATATCGATCGCGTCCGCGTCGGCGAGCGCGCTCTCGGCGGTAAGCGTCAGGAGCGCGCGCACACGGTCCTCGCACTGCGCGATCCGATCCAGCGCGGCCTGCACGAGCTCGCGCGCGGATATCTCTTTGCCGACCAGTTTCGCATGCGCCGCCCGCACGTTCAATTCCATCAGATCAGCCAAGCGTACACTCCCGCATCCAGGCACTCTTATCGTTAGTGGTCCGACCGCGAACCTTACAGACAAACCTTGGGCGCTTCGAACCGCGTCTCACCCAGTGGGTACGTTATGTACCCGGTACAGAATTATGCGACTTTTGCGTCACCCCTCCACAATGCGCGGAACCACGATGCAGCCGTCGCGGCTCTCGGGGGCGTTCGCAAGCGCCTGCTCGCGTGAAAGCGAGGGCCGCGCGATATCCTCGCGCAGAACGTTGACGAGGGGAATGGAATGAGAGGTCGGTTCGATCCCGCTGACATCGACGGACTGGAGAATATCGAACTGTAAGAGGAGATCGTTAAAATGCTTTGCCTGTTCGTCCAGCTCGACATCGCTCAATTCGAGGCGGGCGAGCAGGGCGACCTTGCGGATTTCGTCGCGAGATAGCGCCATAAAATAAAGCCTTACTGCGTGCCGCCGGCCGTTGCGCGGCGCTCGGAAGATAGGATCGAGACGGCTTAGAGTATAGCACGTCCCTCTCCGTCTGACAACGCGCAGCCGCTTTCGTGCGCAGCCCATCGGGGCCGCCGCCATCGCGGACAGGCAGGCCAATCGCCGTGTCGTTATTGGCACAGCTCAATTCCTTACTGCTTATTTTGCCCGGGCCGCCCCGGCTTTGCGCAAATCCGCCTCGATCTGTGTCAGCGATTTGTCCTGCGGTACTGTCATGCCGGGATACCGTTCAGGATGGCGAATTGTGTTCTGTTGTGTCTGCATACTTGGCTCCAGGATCATCAGCGCCGTTTTTCCGACGACGCCGGGCAAATTAGGGTTTGAGTTGCGAGCATTAGGGTTCGCGCCGTACTTTAGCAGGAGGCGGGCGATCTTCGCGGTCTCATCCGGCCGGTAGGCCAGTACAGCGGCAAGGAGCGGCGTGATGCCCTGAGTGTCACGATCGTTGGGGCGCGCGCCCGCAATAAGCAGACGCTCCACAGAAGCCGGGTTCATGTTCCATGGCTCGGCGGTAAGCGCTGTTCGCCCCATCCCGTCACGGGCATTGACATTTGCGCCGTGCGCGATGAGCATTTCGACAATCACAGGATCGCCGACCGCGGACATCAGCGCAGTCTTGCCGCTTGCGTCGGCGGCCTGAACATCCGCGCCACGGTTCAAAAGCTCGCGGACCAGTTCGCGCCAATCCCGCGCCTTCTGAGCCGCGTTCTTTTCTAACTGCGCTTTTTCAGCGGGACTGTCGAGGAGTGGGCGCGATACATTCGCAGCATGGACGTGTATTGCCTTCTTGACAGAGGCGATAAGCGGAGTGACATCCTGGGAATCGGTGGCGTTCGGGTGAGCGCCACGGTCGAGAAGCAGCTTGAAGAGCGCCGGATCGCCCGAGACGGCCGCCGGCACGAGGAGAGACGCGTATTTGGAACCGTGCCGGGACTGCACCGGAGCGCTCGCAACCGTGAGCCGCGCCCTTCCGCCCCCTTGCCCCCGCATCCGCGCCGGTGCGGTAGCTGCTCCCACGCTAAGAGTGATTGCGCTCATCGAAAGGTCCTGGCGCATATTGCGAGACGCCGCAAACGCTTCGGTGTTTGCGGCTGACTGCGCCTGCAGCGTCATTCGCCCACGCCCATGCTGATACGCATAATCCAGGTCAATAGGAATGTTGTTCACGCCGACGCCCCGTTCGAGCAGATAGCGAACGACGGGAGTGTTGCCCACCCGAACGGCATTGTACATCGCGCCTGCCGATTCCACGCCGCGCTCCTCCGGCGAGATCTCTTTCTCCCAGAATCGGCTGAACAGCGACAATGGCTCGGACGCCGTCCACTCCAGGAGCGGGGTACGGTCGGGGCCATTCAGGTCTACGCGGTGTCCGCCGAGGTTGAGCAGAGTGGCGACCGCTGCCCCCGATTGTGAAACGGCGGCAACAGCCAATGGCGTGAGGCCCTTGCCGTCCAATGCCTGAATATTCGCGCCATGTTCCGCCAGTCGTCGGATCACGGCCGCCGAATTGGCGTGCGCCGCCAGGTGCAGCGGATAGGCGCCGTCGTTCATGCGCACGTTGACGAGAGCGCCGTGCTGAAGCAGTTCGTCTAGACAGTCTAAATTCCTGTGCGCCGAGCAGAGCCAGAACAGTGGCGTCCTTCCCTTGTCGTCTACGTAGTTCACGTCCGCGCCACGAGAAATAAGCTCCCGCACCATGGCAATGTTGCCCGTGACTACCGCAGCGGCCAATAAAGATCGAGGTTTCAGTTCGGCGGTTCTCACGGGAGGGTGATGTGGGTTAACGGTGAACGTTCCGGCTTTCGGAGGCGGAGCCCAGACGAGAAGTCGATCCAGGGGGCTTCCCGAATCTCCGCGCGCAACCACTCCGCGCGGATCCGCTCCGGCATCGATCAGGGCGCGGAACCTCGGGCTGTCGTTCTGTACAACGGCATCGCCGAGCGCCGCGTCGAGCCGGACTTTCAAGACGTATCGGCAGATCAGCACGCCGAAAACCAGGGAAACGCAGACGAGCGCGAGTTTCAGACGGCGCGACTGTTGTGTTGGCTGCCTGCCGTCTACCGGCCCAGCAGTCGGCAGAGCAGAAGACGTGGCGGAGGAACTACGAGCGCCGGGCTCCGCCTTTCTCATCGGGTTTTCCCCGGCGGATTCGCCTTGAGCAGCGTTCCTAGCTCACCGAGCGCGCTTGCTTGGCGTGGTGTCTTGGTGTCTCCCAAACTGAATGCCGCCCTCCACGTGTCGGGGGTAACACGTCTGGGACCTGCAAATCCTCCAACCCGCGAAGACTCGGGTGACTCTGCCCGCATCAGCGCGGTCTGCCCCCGGTCATCGCGAAGGCTCAGGTCCGCGCCATGTTTTAGCAGCAGGCGGACCGCCTCGGGAGTCTCGCCCGGCAGTCGGTTCGATACAGCGTACATTAGCGGAGTTGTACCGGCGGAGTCGGCGGCGTTCACATCTGCGCTTGCGGAAATCAGTGTCCCGACAGACTCTCCGTGCAACTGACAGGCCACCATGAGGGGAGTTACGCCCCGCGCGTCCTTCGCGTTCGGATCCGCGCCCTTTGCCAGAAGCAGTTCGGTCGCCGCCGTATTCGACACGGCTCCGTGCAGCGGCGTCACGCCGCCCGAACCCCGCGCTCTGACGTCGGCGCCCCGGGCGACCAGTATCCGCACGAGGTCGGGATCGTAAGCGGCGAAGTGCAGCGCCGTCGCGCCGTTACCGGCTACGGCTCGCACATCCGCGCCGCGCTCCAGAAGCAGTTGTACTATTGCTCTCCACTCGCCGCGCTCGCGCATCGGCATGGGCTTGAAGGTCGCGAAGCCCGGTATCGGCATTCCGCCGCCTAAGACTCCGTCGTTCTGGCGCGGACTCGGACGCAGGCCCACTGCCAGCCGAACCGCCGCCATGAGCGGAGTGTCGCTAAATTTGGTTTCCGGATTGACACGCGC
>JAYTEU010000196.1:0-2745 GCA_043734985.1 Chthonomonadaceae bacterium | reverse complement strand
GTTATAGTCGTCCCGATGAGGGCGATCACCATGAACACATACTCTCGGTCGATCTTAATGCCACGCAAATCCGGCGCCACGGTCTGGCGCAGCACCGTGCCCCAGGGCGGGCTCGCCATCATCGCCGATACGATGTACGACAGATAGATCAGCGAGGCAAACAGCAGGATGCGCTCCACGCGCTTGTAGGTCCCCCGCGTGACCAGCATCCAGACGCCGCCGGCGGTGAGCGGCACCGCGATCCAGCGTACGATTCCCTTCGCCCACTCCGGGTTGAGCAGGAGTTGCGGCGTTACATGAAAGAGCGGATAGATGATCTTGTGGGCAACGCCCGCGCACCAGGCAGGGGCAAATATCTCGACGGCGGCCGAAATTCCCGCAAACTCGGACACCGTGGTGGCATAGTTCGCGATGAGCAGCGTGGCCATGGCGAACAGCGTGACGCGAACTCCGTACTCCTCGCGGATCAGGTCGGCAAGCCCCTTGCCGGTAACCGCCCCCATCCGCGCGCCCATCTCCTGGCATACCGCTAGGCTGATGGTGATCAGCACCAGCACCCACAGCATGCCGAAGCCGAATTGGGCGCCCGCAAGCGCGTACTGGTAGATCCCGCCGGCATCATTATCCGCATTGGCGGCAATAATCCCTGGACCGAGAATCGAAAAGAGGAGGATGAGACGGCGGTAAGGCGAATGGCGTCGAGTCGCGCGGTGCTTGAGTCCCAGCATGGCCGCGTCCTCCTTTCGTTTATTGGGCAGTCGGCAATAGGCACGCCCAGAGGGCACCCGCAGTCGGGGATGCAGTTTGCGAGATACGTCATTTGCATTTCACGATTGCCTACTGCCTACTGCCGACTGCCTGCTTTACAGCGCCGGCGCCCAGGCGGCATCGGTGTTGTCGCCCTTGCCTTTTGTCAAGTTAATCGGGTTCGTGCCGTCCGGATTGATCGTCCATAGGTCGCGTTTCCCATTCGAGTGTACCATCTCGTATACGAGGCGACGCCCGTCCGGAGACCAGCGCGGGTTTTGGGGCTTGCCGTCCGCCGACGCTTTCACCAGCAGCGGGATATTCGGAACGTCCGAGGGCATGGTCAAGAATCGCTGCGATTTCGGCGCTCCATTTTCGTCCGTCCCGCCCTCGCCCACATCGAGCACGCGGATTCCGGCGAGCTCCCGGACACCTTCACTCTTCAGGAGCCACAGCTCGAAAGCTATCCGGGAGGCTTTGGAGACGCCCGGATTGTCCGATGCCGACCACGCGATATTCTTCGGCTCGGCGCTGTAGCCCAGGCAGCCGTACAGAGGCTCATAGGTAGGCTTCTGCCCGTTGAAGCTCCAAATCTGTATGCCGCTAATAGGGAGCGGACTGCTTCCCTTCGGCAGCGGCTTGGCCTGAGTGTCTACCGGGCGGCCTTTTTGGTCCAGCATGGGAAGCTCGGTGTAGGAGCACGCCATACGCGCGCCGCTAGGCTCCCATGCAACGCTCACCTCATGCCCCTGCGCTATAGGGGGGAAAGGCTTGTTCGCGCTGCCGGGGAGAACGATCACCTGTTGATCCACTGGAAGCGTGGTCACTTTAGAGGGATTGTTTTTTGTTTCATCCGAGTCGCTCGTATGCATCTGGATCGTTGCGTTGCTGATATCCTGGATGCCCGAAAGAGTGATGCCGTCCGAGGAGAAGGCCGCGCCTATATACGGCTGCAACTCCGTTTCAGAGCCTCCAGAATCGGTTCCGTTTTCGCTCCCGGAGCGTGGCAGCGGCATCACTTGCGTCACGTCGTTGCCGGTAATCGTCACGGTCTTTACGACGCCCTGCGTGATAAACGCCACGTGCTTGCCATCCGGGCTGACGGTTGGCGAGAACTTATTGCCGGAGCCGTACGTGAGCTGAACCGGAGCGCCGTCGCCGAGAATATAGATCTGCGTAGTCTGGAGGTCCTTCAGGTTCGACGAGAAGACCAGCGCCTTCCCGTCCGGAGTCCAGGAGGGATGCTCCTTATTCGCCGCATCGTTGCCGATGGTAAGGCGCCGCTCGTCGGAACCGTCCGCTTTGACAGCGTAAATCACCGAAGTTCCGTCGTCTTCGCGCCTTACGAAAGCGATATAATTTGCGGTCGGGAAATTGACCCCTTTGACGAAGCCCGTCCTACCGACCAAATTGATATACGAAAAGTAGCCGATTAGCAAAAGGACCAGCAGAAGACAGATCAGGATGCGTTTGAGAAACCGCTGCCTTTCACGCTCCCACCAGTCGTTCGATTTAGTCTGCGCCATGAGTACCCTTTGACCGTCGCGAGGGACATCGGACTCCCTGTTACGACAGTAACACACTGCGGAAAAGTTGCAATCGAGGCTGAATTTACGCGTAAGGTTGAAATGGAGCGCGACTAAGTTCGCGACTAACGCAGTCACGCGGCAGCGGCATATCGGCGAGCCCGCGGAGATATGGTCCGTGTTACATACGGAGAAGACACCGAGCGGCGTTCCTAAAGGCAGCGCAGGCACGACATTGCGCGACATTGCACGAGGACACCGATGGGTAGAGTAGCACGCGCGGGAGTTCAAATTCAAGCAGACAAATGGAATGCAGGCGCCGATTTGCGCAGCCTTCCCCATTTGCGGTATAATTCTCCCGGTAGACAACAATTAACACATGACAAGCGCTAATATCATCAACCGATCTCATGGCCGCTCGAATTTGAATGTCGCGGCCGGTTTCGCATCTCTGTTTCTCGCCGCGCCGATG
>JAYTEU010000195.1:0-2160 GCA_043734985.1 Chthonomonadaceae bacterium | reverse complement strand
GGCGCTTTGTTCGCGGGGCTCAGCACTTCGATAACGGCTACCACGCGTCGCGGGCGCTTTCGGCTCGTCCGTATCTCGATAAACCAGTCATAGACCTCTTCGGTCATCGCGCTGACGATGCCGTCTGGCCAGCCTCGCTGCGGTTCCACCTGCCCGGAGCCACTGCCCCCGGCTGTCGTCACAGGGTGCTTGATTAATGCTAGGTCGGCTCGCCGCAACTGGTCCTCCGGCAGAATAACAAGGCGCTGTTCGACGAACGCGATGTAGCCTTCGGGGAGAACGCGATTGATATTGTCATGCAGATGCGCGATCAGCAAGTTGTGAAAGCCTTGCCAGTAGTCCGGGTCCTCGAGATAGGGATCCATCCCTGGAAATCTGTCCGGGTCCGGGCCGCCGATCCGAGCCCCTTGGTCGTTAGCCATATGGTCATCCTCTCCGCCGCTCACGCATTCGGAACGTCGCCGCGTCAGTTCCGAGCTTATCTCATTATATCACGATGACAAGGGATGGTCTCAAATCGACCGGGTTCATAGTTCATTCCCGCGTGACCGCTTCGTCCAGGTTGAAGATGGCGAGGCAGGAGTTTGCATAGGCGGCATGTTCGGCGGCGTTGAGGGCCGTGTCGCGCGGGCTGTCGCCGATTTTAAGATAGGCCTCGGCGGCTTTGGGATCGGCGCGATAGGCGGTAAGGGCTCGCTCCAGGCCGCGCCGAAGCACCCGTATCTCGTCGGAAGTGGCGCGGCGGGCGCACACGCGGCGGAAGGCTTCGGCGAGGCGCGCGTCGGGGTCCGTGTCTGCTTCCTTCATCACGTGCTCGGCCAGGGCGCGGCCGGCCTCCACCCAGGTGATATCGTTCAGCGTGGTGAGCGCGTGCAGCGGGGTGCTGGTGGTGGACTGGCGCACCTTGCACGTCTGCCGCGTCGATCCGTCGAACATATTGGACGGCGCGACGGTCCTCCGCCAGAACGTGTAGAGGCTTCGGCGGTAGAGGTCTGAGCCTTTCGACTGCGGGTAGGTAAAGTCGCGCTCGTTCGTGATCGCCAGGCCGTCCCAGATTCCCTTCGGCTGGTAGGGATAGACCGGCTTGCCGCCGAGCTTCGCGTTGAGCAGGCCGCTTGCCGCGAGCGCCGCATCGCGCAGCAGCATCGAGGGCAGGCGGAAGCGCGCGCCCCGCGCCAGCAGCTTATTCTCGGGGTCGCGCAGGCGCATCGCGGGCGTCACCTTGGAGCTCTGCCGGTAGGTCGCGCTCGTGACGATGATCCGCTGAAGCCGCTTCACGTCCCAGCCGCTCTCGCGGAAATCGACCGCAAGCCAGTCCAGCAGCTCCGGGTGCGTCGGCGGCTCGCACTGCGTTCCCATGTTCTCCGAGGTCTTGACGAAGCCGCGGTCGAAGAAGAGCTGCCACTGCCGGTTTACCTGAACGCGCGCCGTGAGTGGATTGTCGGCGCTCACGAGCCACTGGGCAAGGCCGAGCCGGTTGGCGGGCGATGCAGGCGGCATGGCGGGCATGCTTGTGGGCGTCAGGGGTTTGACCTCCTCACCGGGCATCTCGTAGTTGCCGCGCAGAAGCAGGTGCGTCTTACGGGGCCGGTCGTCCGACATCACCATGACGCGGGGCAGGCCCGATTTGGCCGTCGCGAGCTGCTTCTGGAGTGTGGCGACGCGGGCCAGCGCCTCATTAACTGGGGCCGGTGCGGCGTTCGCCAGGTAGTAGTCGCGCAGCTCCTTGACTGTCGCGGCGGAGCGCGAGGCCGAGGGCGTTTTGAGCGCCGCCACGATCTTCGCGGGCGGCCCGGTCTCCAATACCTTGAAATAGAAGCCGCCGATTCCGCCGCCGTTCACGATCTTTACCAGCAGCCGGTTGGCTCCGGCGTTCAGTGTGACGATCGCTTTATCCTGGTCCGGCATCGCGCTGCGCGTTACTTTCGACGCGACGACCTGCGCCCCATTGACCCAAACTTTGATGGCGTCGTCGCTGCCGAAAGAGAGCGTCACCGGCACGGCGCGCTCGGCCTGCAGCGTGCGCGTGAGGTAGATGGCGGAGTTCTCGCCGTCAAGCTCGTGCACCTCGCCATCGGCCCACTCCGGGCGCCCTGTCCATTTCAGCTTGCCGTCGAGATAGGTCTTCGCAAGGTCGATGTCGGTTTCGGGCGGAAACTT
>JAYTEU010000194.1:0-8250 GCA_043734985.1 Chthonomonadaceae bacterium | reverse complement strand
CTGCCGCCCGAGCGATATCGTAAGTTCTATCCGCCGGACCGGGACCCCTTCTCCCCGGAGCACACGTCATTCGACCCGATCAAGCGTCAGCCGTTTTGGGATATGTTTCGCGATACGTGGTTCAACAAACTCGGCCCGGTTACGGACGCGGAATACGTCGCATCGCTCTACGACGCGGAGATCCGGCACGTCGATGACGGCATCGCCGAAATCCTGAAAACCCTTGAAGACACCGGTCTAACCGACGATACACTGGTAGTCGTTACCGGCGATCACGGCGAAAGCATGTACCAGCACGATATTTATTTCGACCATCACGGCCTCTATGACGACATCATCCATGTTCCGTTGATGATGCGATGTCCGAGTAAAATCCCGCCCGGTCGGACAATCGCACCGATGGTCCAGCATACCGACATTGCTCCAACGCTTCTCGCCGCCGTAGGTTTGAAATCCCCACCCGTAATGGAGGGCCTTAATCTGTGGCCGCTCGCTACGGGCGACTGCGCGCACGGAGGCCGCGATAAAATCATATGCTGCGAATCTACCTGGCAGTCAAAATGGGCAATTCGCACCGACAACCGGAAACTGATCCTCGCACGTGCGCCGGACCACCACTTTATGCCGGAACGCGAGTTGTACGACATTGAAGCCGACCCGGGCGAAACGCGCAACCTTGCAGACGTCTTGCCGCACGAAACCGCTGAACTCGAAGTCGAACTCGAAACCTGGATAGTGGCAGGGCTGGCGCGAACCGGCCGGCCGGTCGATCCATTGGTAGAGCAGGGAATCACTCTCGGTAAGAAATGGAACAGCAGCCAATAGGGCAAATCCCTCGCTCAATCTGTTTCCAGAGCCAGCCGGTAGCATTGCCAATCGTCCATATGTTTTCCGCCTTGTTTGCGGTAGAACTGCTGCGCCAAAGTGTTCCAGTCCAGCACGACCCATTCAATTCGGCCGCAACCCGCTCGTTTCGCCTCTGAGATTAACGTTTGAAAGATTGCCGAACCTGCTCCGTCTCTGCGCCGATTCGGCAGTATGAAGAGGTCTTCAATATAGAGTGTCGGACGCGCAAGGAATGAGGAATAGGTAAAGAACGTGATTGCATATCCTACGGGAATGACCGTGCCTCCCGTGAGGTCGTGATCTTCCGCAAGCCAGGCCGCAAACTTTGGCTCGCTTGATTCGGGCCAGCCGTCTTGAAGCAGGCGGCGTTGTGCGTTGTCAGTCGGCGGATCCAGCTTCTCGTAATCCGCCAGCGCTTCAACCAGGCTGATGAGTGCACCAAAATCCGTTCTGTCTGCCCTGCGGACGTTTATAGCCAAGTCAAACTCCCTCATCGTCTGTCTTACGATTCACCGAACTCCTGTTAAGCGATCGATCGCGCTCAGAAATCGGTTTCCCTCGATGACTTTCGTAATTGAAACCCGTTCCGCAACTATGTGCAGGCTCACCAGGGCGGCGAGAATTACGAACTGCACGGATGGCGCCGTCAAAGTGCAACTGGCAAGGCCCAGGGATGCGCCAAGCAGGTTGCTCCCGGCGTCGCCGAGCATCACTCTCGCGCGTGAGTCGCGGGGCCAGGTTATCAGTGCGGGCAACCAAACGAAGAACAGGCTGGGCGGCGAAAGCGCGCCGCACCAGAATCCGAATACCAACAGTACGGCCGCGCATACGCAGAACACTCCGCAGGCTCTGCCAGGGCGCAGGTCGAGGAGGTTCATCGCGTTGGCGCTCAACGCGATCACGCATGTCGCCAGCAGTACGGTGGGAACATCGCCGCCATGCAGTCGCAATCCGATACAGAACGCCACTAGCAGGCCGCCAACTGCCTTAATGAGTCCGGTTGTTATGCGGTGGCCACGCAAGAACGCATTCAGGTGTCCGCGCAGGCCCTTTACCTTTTTGTCGCCAAACAGGTCGTCGGCGACGCCCAGGAGCCCAAACGCAACGATGCAGAACAGCCAGGTAAGTCTGTCCTGAGCCTGCACCGGGTACATCCAAGCGATCAATCCTAGCATGAGGGCCGCACAAACGAGTATCGCTACTCCGAACGATTGCGGGATCGATTCACCCCTGAAATTGACCGCTACGCAGCGTTGTCTCCTCAGGAGCCTCTCTATCAAAGGAGGTACGACCATGAAGACTACCACCGCCAGGGAAGCTATCAGTAGTCCGCGCGCGCTTATCCGGGCGTGACCGAACAGGCGATTGATAAGCGGCAAATTCGCGAAGGGCTCTCCCAGCCTGTGGCTTAGCCAGGCGTCTCCGCCCTCGAGAAGCCTTCGGATGCCGAGCCAGTCGCCAAGTTCCAATCCATCACCCATTTCCAGGATTCGCCCCGGCAGCCAGTTGGCCCTGCTTCCGTCGCTGCCACCAAAGAAGGATGAGTATGAACAACGTTGCTTTGAACTGCATGGCTCGATGGAGTACCGCGCTAAGGGTGCGCCCCGTTACCCGGTGGTCCATATTCGTTGCGACCTCCTTCACCCGATATCCCGCCCAGAGCGCACGGACCGTCAAAGCGATCTCTACCGTCCAGCCCTGGGCAAATCCGCCGGTCGTTTCCAGCACGGCACGTCTTAGCGCGCGCTGACCGGATATCGGCGCAGCGGGTGAAAATCCGGTAAGGCGCTGTATGCCCCAGCGCGCCAGCCGTACCACTAGTCCTACTCCACCTCCTCGCCCGGGGCGTAGGGGGAACGTTGCGACGGTCATATCTGCATCGCCGGACAGAATCGGTGCAAGCAGCCTGGCAGCTTCCGACGCAGTGGCGCCCAGGTCGGCATCAAGAAGCAGGAGAATGTCGCCGCCTGCTAACAACGCTCCTGCGGCAAGCGCAGCGCCCTTACCGCCGTTCGCGCGCCGTAGAACTGTATCCGCGCCGGCCGCCTCGGCGACCTTTGCGGTATCGTCTTCTGAACCGTCGTCGATCACGATAAGCTCCGTATCTTCCGGCAGCGCCATCGCGCGAAGCGCTTTAATCGTCGCACCTATCCGCTCCGATTCGTTATATGCCGGAATGAGTATGGAAACCATGCGCGTGTTATTCCGATCGCGGCTATTGCTGCTCCTATTGCGGTGGGGATCCGGGCAAGAGCCGGTCCGCACTTGGCTTCATGCCGTACGCTCCGCGGGGGCCGGAGAATGCCAGCACGAGCGCGCAGCGCCCAATATCCGTATCGACATTATCTACGGTTGACATCTCTAGCTTCAGCGTCCGGTACGATGGTACATCCGAGGCTGCCGAATCGCTGCCCTCGCACGCTACGACAATAATTCCCTGCTTCAGAAGCGCGCGGATGAGCGGCACATCTACGCGAGTCGCTCGCACGCTATCTAAACTTCTGCTGCCGCCGACGACGACTGCAAACTTGACGGGCAGTGGATAGTTATCTTCCGCGCTTAGCCGAACAAGTCCCTCGCGCTCGAATTGCGGTAATACCGGCATCGAAAGTGAGTCGCCGTGTGCTAGTATGGAGGCAATCGATTGAAACAGACCGTCCCTAGTCGCGGGGAAGTTCGGGTCGCGCGACTTAAGGTCGGAAAGAGTACTCTGCAATTCATTCTCTGCGCGATCGAGGGCAGAAGTGATTGTAAGGTGAACGATGCCCTGCGGACTAGCAATTGCTATCGCTTCGCTCGCGCGGACGGCATCCTCCGGATAGTCCCCTGTCTGTATTACTGCCACAACGTTATTCCCCAGTTTGCCTCTGAGCGCGATTGGAGAGATGGTTGTGACACATTCTTTGTACCTGGCGATTTCGTGTTTCTTCTCTTCAACATCCTTGTTTAGTGTGTCCTGCAGGCGTATGATCAGGTTCTGCTGCCGATTTGCGAACTGTGGCGAAACAAATACGCTGCCGACAACAAGGCCGATTGTGAGGGCAAAGAATATGGCGGAGATCGAGACGATGTGATATTTGAATCCCGGTCCCAAAATAGTCTCCTAGTGTCTACCCTGAAGGGTATGCTGGAACCAGACCGTAAGCCACCGAAGAAGGACCTGCCCCATCGGCGAGACCAACGCCACTGCAATAATCGGCGTGGTAAATGCGAAGACTAAAAGGGCCAGCAGGTTCAGGTGCGGCCGCTGACGCTCGAAGAGACGTGCGACACCCTTCGCGTCCACCAGCTTCGAGCCGATCCTGAGCCTGGTCAAGAAAGTGCTGGCCATGCCTGCGCGGCCTTTGTCAAGGAACTCCTCCAGGCTAAAATGCGTGCCGACCGCTACTATCAGCCTTGCGCCAAGCTCATCGGCGAGCAGCATGGCTACATCTTCACTGGTGCCTTGCGCGTGGAACACAGTTGCGGTGAGCCCAAGTTCCCGGATGCGCGCAAGGCCCGGCGCGCCGCGCTCGTCCCCGCGCGGATAGCCGTGTACGATCAGCTCCGCGCCGCTCCGCAATGCAGTATCGCTGACACTGTCCATATCCCCCAGGATAATATCGGGCTTCAGCTTTGCTTCCAGCAGTGCATCCGCGCCGCCATCGACCGCCAAAAGTATAGGGCGAGCATCGAGAAGATAGTCGTTCAGCATTGCCAGGTCGTCTTTGAATCCATCGCCGCGTACTACAATCAGTACGTGTCGATCCGCCATATCTATCTTGAGGCGCGGCGCATCGACCGGGTCGAAAAGCAGGCCTTTTTCATTGTCCAGGAATGCCAGTGTATTTCGTGCAAAGTGGTCCAATTCCGTGTTCAGGTTGGCCCGTGCGGCGGCCATCTTCTCGCCAAGCAGTTCCGTAGTCATGAGCACGCCGGCAACGCACGTGCCGTCGACGAAACGCAGGCTGTCACCCACGACCGAGCCGGAACTGCCGTCGACGATCTTGACGAAGACCTGGTCGCCTGCGTTATCGATGAGCGGAATGCCCGCCTCCAGGAGAAGTGCGGGACCGCGGTTTGGATACCTTCCGGTAATACTTTGCGCGGCATTCACGACCGCCGAGACCTTGCAATCGATCAATACTCGGGCCGCAGTGGTGTCTAGGTCGGCGTGGTGAATTACCGCGATATCGCCGGGCTTCAGGCGCCGCGTGAGGTTTTTTGTGCGCCGGTCCTTAAGAACGCGTTGCGGTGATGGCGATGCCATTCAAGTCTCCGGCACGATTCTACGCTGCTGGCGCGCCCGGTTGCGGGCAGGCTTAAGAATGAGTGGCGAGCACGGTTGGTCCTCCCGATGAAAGGTCGGGCTCGTCGGGCGAAGCCAATCGCTTATCAGAAGGTACGCGGTTCATTGCATTCTCGTTTCATGATACTTCAGGCCGAGGGCGACGAAGGGCAGACCGGGCCTTGCGCCAAATTTACATGCGAGGTGAGTGCAGCCAATATAATGTCAGGGATTGCCGCGTGATTGCGCTTCCAAATCAGTTGGCGGTACACGGTGATATACATAAAATATTAATGGAGTAAGGCTGTCTTGGGACCGAAACGCACCGGTGTGCGCGAGTTTGTACTGCCCATGCCAATCGAATCCCCGTGCCGCTGCCGTACGCTCGATATCCGCCGTCTCCGCAGCCCGTAGGACACACCATTCCGGCTGAAAATCGCGGATTTGCGAGAGCCAGGGAGAAACTTCGGCAGCACTGTAGTAAGGCAGCACTTGGGGGCTGACCAGCCCAATCACGTCGATTACACTTCGCCGAGAATAGTACCCGATATATCCTATCGGCTCCAGAAGGATTCGGTCGCCCGGAAGGCTATTGGTATAAAGCCAGAGGCCTATCGGCTTTCGCACGGTCTCTTCGACCTGTTGCGATCGCCGCAGGATCGGTACGAGCGCGGCAGTCGGCACAATTGCAGCAAATGACAGAGTTGCCACGGCAGCCGGAAGTCGTGTCCGCGCAGGAAGGACAGCGGATGCACGGTCAGCCCAAAGAGCCAGCCCGATGGCCGCAAATACCTCGAAAACCGGCAACGGCGGAACAAGGTACCATTCAAAAACCAGTACGCGAGATAATAAGAATGCCGCGAAATAAACTAGAATCCAAAGCGCAGGCGGCATTAGCTGCCATCTGCGCGCGCGGATGGCATGGATGAACCCGATGACTGCGGCTAACGCCAATAGAAAGGCAGGCACAGAGCCAATAACATAGTTCAGCAACTTTTGCTGGCGAGGAACGCGTCGCAGCAGCCAGGTCGGTTCGTATCGAATTAGGCTTGTCAGTCCCTGCCCGAACCCGGTAGCTTCCACCCGGAGCTCCTTGGCGCCAAGGTGATCTGCAAACCAGCCATAGACGTGTACCTTTGCCTGGCCCGTGATTGGAATCGGATTGCCGTAATAGCGGCCTGCCACGATAATCCACGGCAATACAATGAGTGCGAAGAGGGAAAGACCGGTAAATGGCGCGCGTCGTTCGCGAAAGCAAATCGCAGCGGTGACAATTACGGCAAGTAAAACACTGTCCCAGCGAAGCAGAAACAGTGTTCCAAGAGCGCAATAGACCTCGATGTACCTGCGACGGGATAGAGCATACATGGCCCAGACGCCGGCGGCGGCGACCAAACTGGTCTCCATTCCGGAGATCGCCCACCGTATCTGAATGGGATGGACGGCAGCGAGGAATGCGGCAATGCGCCCCGCCTTCTCCAGCCCTTCATGTCGAAGCCATAGGTACAGAACCAGACAGAGTCCGCCGTCTGCGAGGATATTAATCGCTTTGCCGCAGAGCGTAGGCGACAGGTGGAGCCAGGCGGCAAGCGCCAGGAACAGCGTGTAGAGTGGGGTCGTGGTGCCGAGGACTCGCTCTCCGAGGTTGTAAACGAGGCCGTGTCCTGCAGCGAAGTTCTCCGCGTAACGGAGCGTGATCATAAAGTCTTCGGCGGTGTAGTTACTCGCGCAGGCGACCGCAATCCGAAGCAATAGCGCGACCGCGACCGTCGCCAGCACTTGTGGCGGGATCGCCTGAGGCGCTTTGTTTACGCCGGCCTCAACGGCAGAGCGCAAAGGACTTTGGAGTGGCTGGAGAGGGGACGCGCGAACCGATCTTGAGAGGTGACGAAGCAAGTCACTGTCCTGTACATTCATTATTTCCTGTGTTGTTCACCGAACCTCTCCCAGAATCCTATCCAATGCGGGAGACATCTCTCGGTACGCAGATGTTATGGCAAAATAGAGGGGCGCAGAACTTGAGAGGTGCTGAATGTATCTAATTGTAGGCCTAGGTAATCCGGGGGCGGAGTATGTCGGAACGAGGCACAATGTGGGCTTCGAAGTTATCGACCGGCTCGCTCGGCGGCACAACATATCCGTACAAAAGCGTACGCTACAGTGTGTGATGGGCGACGGCGTGATCGCGGGCGAGAGGGTGCTGCTCATGAGGCCGATGACTTTCATGAATCTCTCGGGTGAAGCCGTCGGAGCGGTGGCTCGGTACTACAAGGTCGAGCCCCTGAAAATAATCATCATTCTCGATGAAGTAGCGCTGCCTACCGGACAGCTACGACTGCGATATCAGGGATCGGCGGGTGGGCACAATGGGCTCGCGAGCATAATTCAGCATATACAGACTAATGAGGTACCACGTGTCCGAATCGGTGTCGGCGCTGCAAGGCCGGGCAAAATGGTGGGGCATGTCCTATCGCGATTTCCCGCCGAAGAGACTGAGGTCATGGAGGAGACTTACCTGCGAGCCGCCGATGCCGTGGAATGCGCCGTGCGGGAGGGGTTTGAAATGGCGATGAACCGTTTCAACACTCGAACGGAGCCACGTCCGTCCGCTCCGGCAACGGAGAAAAAAGAATTGCCGGTGTCGGAAATTCCCTCTTGACATACCGCGACTCATAGTGCATACTATGCAGGCTGACGAGAGAGAAGTAGACGAGAAAGTACCGACGATCTTCTACGTGCTCGCTTCCCGTGGAGTATTCGCGGTGCGGCGATCTAAGAAAAGTGAACTCGGAAACGTTCAAATTTGTTCTTGACATTAGCTTTGCAGTATGATATACTACACTGCTCTCGCGCCGGAAACCCAACGCGGACCGGATGCGAATTCGAACCTTGATAGTCACGTTTAGACGTTTTGTGTGGACTCTGTAACAGAGTGTCTTGCGTGCCATAAGTAACTTCAAAAATCGAGTGAGGATCAAGACTAGTTTTAACTAGTAAAAATGACTCTGTGACTTCGGTTACAGAGTATCATCAGTTTATCTGATGGAGAGTTTGATCCTGGCTCAGGACGAACGCTTGCGACGTGCCTAAGAAATGCAAGTCGAGCGAGGTAGCAATACCTAGCGGCGAACGGTCGC
>JAYTEU010000193.1:0-5259 GCA_043734985.1 Chthonomonadaceae bacterium | reverse complement strand
GTCGGTCCGTACAGTTTGTGGCCGGAGAAGACGAGGAAGTCGGCGTCCATCGCCTGAACGTCGATTGGCATGTGGTAGGCCGATTGGGCCGCATCCACCAGTACGGGAACGCCCTGCCCGTGCGCCCTGCGAATGATCTCGTCGACCGGATTCACCGTACCGAGTGCGTTCGACATGTGCACGATACCAACCAGCTTCGTACGGAAGTTGAGCAGCCTGTCGAACTCATCCATCTCGAGCTCGCCCGAGTCGGTGATCGGAATCACGCGAATCTTCGCGCCCTTCTCTTCGCACAGAAGCTGCCACGGAACGATATTGGCGTGGTGCTCCATCGCCGAGACAAGGATCTCGTCCCCCTCACGGATGTGCGCGCGGCCGAAGGTCTGCGCCACCAGATTGACGCCTTCCGTAGCGTTACGGACGAAGATGATCTCCTCAACTGCCCCGGCATTCAGGAACGCGCGAACCTTCTCCCGCCCACCCTCAAAAGCCCTGGTCGCCTTCTCGCCGAGCAGGTGGTTCGCCCGGTGGATGTTCGAGTTGTACGTCGTGTAGTATTCGCAGATGGAGTCGATGACTGCCTGCGGCTTCTGCGTGGTATTCGCATTATCCAGGTATACGAGCGGTTTGCCGTAAATCTTCTCTTTTAGAATGGGAAAGTCTTCACGGACCTTCCAGACATCGTAGGACATGGGGACTCCTTGGAAACTAGGCAGTCGGCAATCGGCAGTAGGCAATCGGGAAATACAGTCCCGATAGAACGTCAACTCTTCGCGTCGCGCTTGTTCGATTGCCTTGTGCGTTAGACCGACTGTCGAATGTCTAAAGCGCCGGCAATCGCTCCAGCAACTGAGCATCCAGCGCGTCGCGAACAGGCTCCACCTTGATTCGGCTGACAATATCGCTGGCAAAGGCGTATACCAGCAGCGCGCGCGCATCTTCCAACGGGACTCCGCGCGTCCGCAGGTAGAAGAGCTGTTCGGCGTTTAGCTGTCCGACCGTTGCGCCGTGGGTACACTTTACGTCGTCGGCAAAGATCTCCAGTTGCGGCTTGGTGTTGATCTGCGCGTCTTCCGAGAGCAGCAGGGTGCGATTGGTCTGCTTAGCATCGGTCTTCTGCGCGTCCTCCCGCACGAAAATCTTGCCGTTGAATATCCCGCGCGAACGGTCGTCGAGAATGCCCTTGTACACCTCGTGGCTGTTACAGTTGGGCATTGCATGGTCGATGGTAGTATGGTTATCCACCACGCGGGTACCGTCGCCGAGATAAAGGCCGTTCAGCGTACACTCGATATGCTCCGCGCCCAGAATGGCGACGACATCGTTACGAGTTATCGCCCCACCGAAGGTTATGCTATGCGAGGAGAAGTTGCTATTCCGCTTCAGCCTTACGTTCATCTGCGCAATATGAAAAGCGTCGTCGCTCTCCCGCTGGAGCTTGTAATGGTCCACAACCGCGCGCTCGGCAAGGACAACCTCGGTCACCGCATTTGTGAAGTAGACCGTCCCGGCGGAGCCCGCATAGCTCTCTACCAATGTGGCCTGACTATTCTCTTCGGCGACAATCAGCGTGCGTGGATAGATCGCAGCGTTCTTCTCCGTACCGATGTAGAGAATATGCAGCGGCTCCTCGATCGCGACGCCACGTGGAATATAGACGAATGCCCCCTCATCGAAGAGAGCAGTGTTCAGCGCGACGAAGGGCTCCCGCTCGAACTCGGCATAGCGTCCCAGGTGCGGCTCCAGGAGTGCGGCATCATTGCGGAGCGCGTTTGAAAGCGCTACAATCTTAGCGCCTCCGGGAAGACCCGCGATGGTAGAGAACTCCGGCGCGAATCGACCGTTCACAAATACGATCTGCGGCACGCCTGGAAACGAGAACTCTGCGACCGTCTCCGAAGCGTCGGCAGTCAGAGCGGCGGTGTGGAAAGGCGTCTCCGCGATCGGGCGGACGTCCGTAAAGCGCCATTCTTCGTCTTTGCGGCCGGGAAAGCCCAGCTCGGCAAATCGCGACTGAGCCGCGCGCTGAAGTGGCGGGAGCCACGGCGGCACATTTGCAAAGGATCGCCGCGCGAAAAGCGCGGAGTAGTGTTCGACCGGAGTCGTTACATCGGGCATATCTATTTCCTCTAGACTCCGGCCAGGGCAGGCTGTTTCGCTTCGGCTTCGACCCAGCCGTAACCTTCGCTTTCAAGCTTGAGAGCAAGCTCTTTGCCGCCGGACAACACGATTCTGCCGTCGAGCAGCACATGCACGAAATCCGGCACGATGAAATTCAGCAGGCGCTGGTAATGCGTGACGACGATGACAGCGCGGTCGGGACTTCGCAGCGCGTTAACCCCTTCGGACACGGCCTTGATCGCGTCGATGTCCAGGCCGGAATCGGTTTCGTCCAGGATCGCCAGCTTTGGGTCCAGCACGGCCATCTGGAAGATCTCGTTTCGCTTCTTTTCACCGCCGGAAAAGCCCTCGTTGACGGGGCGCTGAAGCAGGCTCGGATCGATATGCAGGATCTTAAGCTTCTCTTTCACCAGCGCCATAAACTGCATGGCGTCCAGCGCTTCCTCGCCGCGGTACTTGCGAATGGAGTTCAGAGCGGCCTTGAGGAAGTAGGTATTGTTCACGCCCGGAATCTCCACGGGATACTGGAACGCGAGAAACAGGCCCTCGCCCGCCCGCTCTTCCGGCGCCATGTCCAGGAGGTCCTTACCGTTGTACAGCGCCTCGCCACCGGTGACTTCGTAGGCGTCCCGCCCGGCGAGAACGTTCGCCAGAGTGCTCTTTCCCGATCCGTTCAGCCCCATAATCGCGTGGATTTCGCCTGCGTTCACGGTCAGGTTCACGCCCTTGAGTATCTTTTTGCCGTCCACTTCGGCCGTTAAGTTCTTGACTTCCAGCAATGCCATGTCATTCCTATCCTTTAATATCCGCTAATACCCACATCTTGAAGTCAGCCGACACTGCCTTCCAGACTAACGCTGAGCAGCTTTTGGGCCTCGACGGCAAACTCCATCGGCAGGGTCTTGAACACCTCTTTGCAGAAGCCGTTTACAATCAGGTTGACGGCGTCCTCCGTCGAGATGCCTCGCTGTCGGCAATAGAAGATCTGGTCTTCGCCGATCTTGGACGTAGACGCTTCGTGCTCAACTTGAGAGGTAGTGTTCTTCACTTCGATGTAGGGGAATGTGTGCGCGCCGCACCGGTCGCCGATTAGAAGCGAGTCGCATTGGGAGTAGTTCCGCGCGTTCTCCGCCCCGCCGTTGATCTTTACCAGGCCGCGATAGGTGTTCTGTCCCTTACCCGCGGAGATGCCCTTGGAGACGATGGTGCTGCGAGTATTTTTGCCGATATGAATCATCTTTGTGCCTGTGTCGGCCTGCTGCATATTGTTCGTTACCGCAACGGAGTAGAACTCTCCCACGGAGTTGTCGCCCAGCAGTATGCAGGAGGGGTACTTCCAGGTGATTGCGCTGCCGGTCTCAACCTGCGTCCAGGTGATCTTAGCGTTGGCCATCGCCTTACCGCGCTTCGTCACAAAGTTGTAGATGCCGCCCTTGCCCTCTTTGTCCCCGGGGTACCAGTTCTGCACGGTGCTGTACTTGATCGTTCCACCGTCCAGCGCGATCAGTTCGACCACGGCGGCATGAAGCTGGTTTTCGTCGCGCATCGGCGCGGTGCAGCCCTCCAAGTACGAGACGTAGGCGCCTTCGTCGGCGATCAGCAGCGTGCGCTCGAACTGGCCGGTATCCTTGGCGTTGATGCGGAAGTAGGTCGATAGCTCCATGGGGCAGCGGACGCCCTTCGGGATGTAGCAGAACGATCCGTCGCTGAAGACGGCCGAATTGAGCGCCGCGTAGTAGTTGTCGGAGTAGGGGACGACCGAGCCGAGATACTTTCGCACCAGTTCCGGGTGCTCGTGGACGGCGTCCGAGAACGAGCCGAAGATGATTCCCATCTCCGCGAGCTTCGCCTTGAAAGTGGTCGCGACGGAGACGCTGTCGAAAACCGCGTCCACCGCAACCCCCGTCAGGCGTTTCTGCTCGTCGAGCGAGATGCCGAGTTTTGCGAAGGTCGAGAGCAGCTCGGGGTCAACCTCGTCAAGGCTATTCAGCGTCACTTTCTGCTTCGGCGCGGCATAGTAGATCATATCCTGGAAGTCGATCTTAGGGTAGGTGACGTTGTGCCACTCCGGCTCCGGCAGAGTAAGCCAGTTCCGATAGGCTTTCAGCCGCCATTCCAGCAGCCACTCCGGCTCGTTCTTTTTCGCCGATATGAGACGCACGATCTCCTCGGAGAGCCCGCGGGGCACCATCTCCATCTCAATGTCGGTGATGAACCCCGCGTTGTACTCTTTAGATACAAACTCATCTATAGCATCTGTCGCAGTGGACATGGTAAGTCTCCGTAACTCAGAATAGGCAGTCGGCAATCGGCAATAGTCAGCAGGGAATTCGGCGCGCAGTCGTATAGTCTGCACTTCACGACTGCCTACTGCCTATTGCCCCTCACGTGCTCCGCATCGGAAGCGCCGCCAGTAGCTCGCGCCTCGATTTGAAGGGCGCTCCTCCGTTGGCGGGATCGTCGCGGGCGATCTCGGCGAGCGATATACGGTCCAGCATCTGAAGAATGCGCGTATTGATGCGCTCCAACGGCGTGCGGATCGTGCATTTGTCTAGCTGTTCGCAGGCATGGCCATCCGATCGAAAGCACTGAGCGATAGCGGGCGTGCCTTCCACGATTTGGATCACCGCGCCGACGCTGATGCTTTCCGGCATCTTCGCAAGGCGGTACCCACCTGTCGGCCCGGCCGTGGAGGCCACAAGCCCGGCTTTGGCCAGCCGCTGAAGAATTTTGGCGAGCAGCTCCACGGGAATGTCGTACTTCTCCGCGATCTCTCTTGTATTTGCTGCACGGCCGCTTCCGACCTCCGTCAGGTACGACAGTGCAAGGAGCGCGTAATCCGTCTTTTTGCTAAGGCTAAGCATGGTCGGCACGGCCTCCGTTGGGCCAATTCTATGTCCGATTAAACTAGTCTCCGATGATTCTAGTCGGATATATTGTAGCACACTAGTTCGCGGTCAGTCAAGAGTATTCACGGTGGATGACGGCAGTTCAGACGCGAAATAGACGTCGCCCAAGTCATATCTATCGGAGCGCCTCGTTCAGGGTCATTCAGTTCTCGTGACGCGGGATTAAAATCCCGGTCTAGGTTTACAAAGTCCGCCTTCGCGGACTCAATCCGCAACCCGCGAAGGCGGG
>JAYTEU010000192.1:0-2869 GCA_043734985.1 Chthonomonadaceae bacterium | reverse complement strand
GGAGAAGGGCAGGTTGGCGAGGCGCAGCCAGTGTGGCAGCGCTTCGGGGGACGGCTCGGTGGCTGGGCTGAGGTTTGAATCTGAAATCTGCGGCCCGCTCATTCCTTAGACTCTATTTGACGCGCCTGCGCTCGAGTTATGGGGCGCATCGCGGCATGACGAACGTGTATGACGGTCACTGTGGGAGGCTCCGGCGCTTGTGTCTCTTCTAATGCAATGTTATACAGGATACGGTAAGTCGTCTTGCTTCCGCCGCGCCGATAAAGGATCTGTCGCACTTCACGGTGAAACCGCTCGGGAGCCAATGGGTAGCGTCGGGGACTCGTCGCAAGACCGGCAATGGATATTTTCAGACCATCGCGCCAATCGTCAGCGGACTTCAGCGATACCAATTCCTCCATCCTTACATACGCGGCAGTAACATCACGAATAGCGCGTTCCTGCAGCCGAATAGCATAGACGCGATATTCCGTTTCTCCGTTGTCCTGCCCGCTCAATTGGGGTTATTTACCTCATTGGCCGCTTTGTCAGAGTCCCATTGGCGACAAACTTCTTCAAACGAGATTAGCCCATGACCTTTGTCCATATCCGCAAGCGCCTGTTCCACAACTTCAACGCAATCCTGTTCCTCTTCACGGAATGTCAGGGCATCGGCAATGGCCGCGACGCTAAATCGGCTTCGCTCCTCTTCCGGTAAGAGCGCCGAAAGGCGCGAAGCCAGTTCGTCCGGTAAATCAATAGTAAGGGTCATTCGCATCCCTCTTCTCGGCTTCGGTCGCGCCGGCTTGCATAAGTCCCACTGTAAATGGATGGATGCCAACTGCTGTAGCGCACATAAGCATGAACAGCATCCTCCGCCCATTCCTGTGTTCTATTATACCGCCAGTTCTACGGCCAGGGAAAGATTGATAGATTGGACCTTTGGGCGCGGCGGATATTCCGGGTGCGAGGGCAGGATCAGCCGCACGCCGTAACGCTCGAACCAGCGGATCTGCCGCTCGGTCGCCAGGTACTCCGGCTTGCGCATCGTGGCGAGGTGGTGCGCCTGGAAGAGCGGGACGGTGTCCAGCCCGCCAACGGTAGTCCCTGAGACAGCCTACAATGGGTCTACCGTGAGCAAACCCCGATCCGCGAACTAGACGAAGAGCTCATTGCCATCCAACAGAGTCGTACCAAGCAGAGGTCGCCTGCCCGTGGCGAGTACTCGAACTTCCTGCTCGATACCATTCCAAATAATTGTGGCGGAATGAACGGAAGGCTCCACCTCTGCGTCGTTCGCTAGATTCGCGGGTTGCTCACCAATGTAGGCCAGCGACAGAACAGCGACAGCCGAAGGCGGCAGGGCCAGGGCGCCCGTAAAACCAGTGTCCACGACGAACTCGATAGTAATGTCCGGCCTGTTGGGAAGGCGAAAAATCACCGGTAGCATTGCATGTCGGTGCAGGACATTCCCGGTCATCCTTGAGCAGTTCTCTCCACTACTCCCCCGAATGAGTCCACGACATTGCAGCCTATCCGCAGGGTGTAAAGCGCCGTGTCCGGATGCCTTGCCTGCAGCCGGTGGGGAGCATCCAGGCTTTTATCATCGCCGATTTCGTAGTCGCCTGTTTCAATATCGATGGAAATCAGTTTGCCGATATTCTCGTCCGTTTCGACCAGCGCTCGCAAATGCTGCCTGTACAGCGCTTTTCCGCGACGGCTGATCTCTTCGCTGCTATATCGTGAATGTGGCACGATCGTTTTCTCCGGTGCGACGCTTCCTACCCACATTCTACCTTATCAGTCGTCCTTGCAGCCCACCGGAAATTCATCAGATACTCAGCGCGGATCTGCATTAATGACCGCGAAGATCGCCGCCGAGTCGTTAGTGAAGCGCGCAGGCAGCGCGGCAAGCAGTTTGGAGGAGAAGGGCAGGTTGGCGAGGCGCAGCCAGTTCGGTAGCGCTTCCGGGAAGGCTCGGAGGGATCGGTTGAAGTCGAGCCTGCCATGGGTCGGGCGCTGATATCCTCACTCTGAGGTTGCTCACGCGTTCGCTGAGGAACGCCGGCCACACTCCCACTTGCCTCCAATCCAGTTCCTCTTTAAGACGGTGAACCTAAAGTCCATCTCGAGCCGGGCCGATTATGGAGTGGCAACTCTGCCAACATTGCACCCTGATTCTGCCTAGAGACCAATTATCATGCAACTGACAAACGATCCGATAACTGCCTTGCCGTCGCGCCTGCTTACCGGTGACGCGGCGATCTATCGCGAAAATTTCAACCGCCGGCCCTTTATCTGCCGGCATAGCCTGGCGGATCATCCTCTCTTCCAGGTTCCGCGCCTGCTGGAACTGGGGCGGAGCCTTGCCGCCAATTCCGGCGAGGTGTGGTTCGACTCGGGCAAGGCGGATATCGGGCAGCGGTGGGACGAGATGCCGGTCAGCGGCTTCAACACTGCGATCGAACCGGCCGTGATCGAAAATATGATCCGCCGTATCGAAACCGCGAACGCATGGGTCGTTATCCGGCACGCCGAGCTGGACCCGGAGTATAAGCTCATCCTGGATTCGTGCATGGCGGAGATTAAGGAGCGGATATGCCGCGATCTCAAGCACGAGATGAAAGTCCAGCACGCTATTATCTTCATCTCCTCGCCGGAGCGCATCAGCTCCTATCACATCGACCGCGAGTGCAATTTTCTGCTCCAGGTCCAGGGTTCCAAGGAGATACATATCTTCGAGCAGAGCGATCGGACCGTCCTTCCGGAGGAGGAGATCGAGCGCTTCTGGGCCGTCGATAACAACGCCGCGAAATACAAACCGGAATACCAGGACCGCGCGAAGATCTTTCAGCTCGCTCCCGGCAACGGCGTCCACATACCCGTTAAT
>JAYTEU010000191.1:0-6955 GCA_043734985.1 Chthonomonadaceae bacterium | reverse complement strand
CGGCTGTCGGCGATGGACACGTGGCGCTGACCGTCGCGGAAGCGGCGAAAGCGGCCGACATCGTTATGATCCTCGTGAACGATGAGTACCAGGCCGCGGTTTACTCCGAGAGTATCGCGCCGCACCTAAAATCTGCCGATGCGATCGCGTTCGGCCACGGCTTCAACATCCATTTCGGCCAGATCGTTCCGCCGCCCAATATCGACGTGTTTATGTGCGCGCCGAAGGGACCGGGCCACCTGGTGCGCCGCGTCTATTCCGAAGGCAAGGGCGTGCCGTGCCTAATAGCGATCCACCAGAACTTTACAGGGGAAGCCAAGAATATCGCGCTGGCCTACGCGAAAGCCATTGGCGGAACCCGGGCGGGCGTCCTGGAGACGACCTTCCAGGAAGAGACCGAGACCGACCTTTTCGGCGAGCAGGCCGTACTCTGCGGCGGCACGACCGCCCTGGTAAAGGCGGGCTTCGAAACGCTCGTGAACGCCGGATACCAGCCGGAGATCGCCTATTTCGAGTGCCTGCACGAACTCAAGCTGATCGTGGACCTTATGTACGAGGCGGGAATCGCCGGAATGCGGTACAGCATTTCGGACACCGCGCAGTTCGGCGATATGACGAGCGGGCCGAAGATCATCGACGAACATGTCAAGGAGAAGATGCGTGGGATATTGGAGCGCATCCAGAACGGCGAGTTCGCGCGCGAGTGGATTTTAGAGAACAAGGCCGGACGCCCGGTCTTCCGCGCGCTGGACCAGCGGGACCGGAACCACCAGATCGAGCATGTCGGCCGCGAACTGCGCGCCATGATGAGCTGGGTCAAGAGCAGCGTTGCACAGGACGCCCAGACGCAGGCCTCGACCGAGCAGCAGGTCGAGGGCAACGAGCGCGTCGCGCGGGTCGAATGGCGCGGTTAGGTTTGTATCGTCTCTTCGGGGCCGCGGGAATGGCTCGCGGCCCCGTAATTGTCTCAAGTCATGTATTGCGGAGATAGTCCCATGGATATTATGGAGCCGGTACCGGCCGGTCGCCGCAAAATCAGCTATGAGGAGTTCCTCACGCGCTGCGACGATCGAAATGCCGCCGAGTGGGTAGACGGGGAAATCATTTACATGACTGTTAGTGCAGACCATACCGATCTCAACACGTGGCTCACTGCGATTCTACGGGCCTTTCTCGAGCACTATGGGCTCGGAAGAGTTTTCGCCGATCCTTTTCAGATGAAGGCCGGCCCCGAACTTCCGGGTCGTGCGCCGGATGTCTGCATTTTGCTCAATGAGAACCTGGACCGACTGCGAACGAACCATATTCAAGGCCCGGCGGACCTGGTGATCGAGATTATCAGCCCGGACAGCATCGTCAGGGATCGGGGCGAGAAGTTCTCCGAATATGAGGCTGGGGGCGTGCGGGAATACTGGATCATCGACCCGCTTCGCAAGCAGGCGGAGTTCTATTTGCGCGGCGAGGACGGCTACTTCCATCCGACCTTCCCGGACGATGCCGGAGTTTACAGGTGTAAGGCGCTCAATGGCCTCTGGGTGAGCACGGCCTGGTTTTGGCGCAAGCCGCTGCCCCCGCTCGTGGAGATATTGAGGGCTTGGGAGTTGATTTAGGGCTGGGCCGGGTCTGGGCCGGGTCGATAAACGACCCGGCATTAGGCGCTTCGCGCCGGGCGCCCTCCGGGCGCAATGCGGATGCGGGCCATGCTTTGTGCGGACGAGAGCGCATTTCTAGTGACTGTAGGTTGAGGGCGAAGGATAACGGACGATGGCAACACGGATTTACATTTTCGATACTACACTGCGCGATGGGGAGCAGTCTCCCGGGGCGTCCCTCAATGTCGAGGAGAAGCTTGAGATCGCGCGGCAGCTCGAGCGCCTTGGCGTCGATGTCATCGAGGCGGGGTTTCCCGTCTCCTCGCCGGGCGATTTCCAGGCGGTCCAGGCCATCAGCCGGCTTATTAAGAACTGTACCGTTTGCGGGCTTACCCGTGCCGTGCCGAAGGACATCGACGTGGCCGCGGAGGCGCTTAAGTCGGCGGTTAGGCCGCGCATCCACACCGGGCTGGGCGTATCGGACAGCCACCTGCAGCACAAGCTGAAGATGACCCGCGAGCAGGCGATGGAGCGCGGAGTTGCTGCGGTGAAGCATGCGCGCAAGTATGTCGAGGACGTTGAGTACTTCCTGGAGGATTCGGGGCGCGCGGACCGGGACTACCTGTGCCGCGTTATGGAGGCGGTCATCAAGGCGGGCGCGACCGTGATCAACATCCCGGACACTACGGGTTATACGACGCCGGAGGAGTACGGCGCGCTCATCCGCTACGTTCGCGAGCACGTCCCCAATGCAGACCAGGCGACGATCAGCGTTCACTGCCACGACGATCTGGGAATGGCCGTTGCAAATTCGCTGGCAGGTGTGCTAAATGGGGCGCGGCAGGTGGAGTGTACCATCAACGGTATCGGGGAGCGGGCAGGCAACACCAGTCTCGAAGAGATCGTAATGGCGATGCGCACGCGCCGCGACGTCTACGATTGCGAGACCGGCGTCGTTACGCAGGAGCTGTACAAGACGAGCCGAATGGTGAGCGCCTCCACCGGAATCCTGGTTCAGCCTAACAAGGCGATCGTTGGGGCGAACGCCTTTGCGCATTCGAGCGGTATTCATCAGGATGGCGTGCTGAAGGAGCGGACGACCTACGAGATCATCGATCCTCGGGACGTTGGGATACTCGAAAGCAAGATCATCCTTACCGCGCGCTCGGGCAGGGCCGCGCTGAAGCACCGGCTGGGCGAGCTTGGCTACGAGTTCGACGAGGCGATGATCGACAAGGTGTATGTGCGGTTTCTGGAGGTCGCGGACCTGAAGAAGGAGGTCTACGACGAGGACCTGGAGATCCTGGCCGCAGATGAGACGAGCGCCGTACACCAGACCTACGAGCTGCTTCAAGTACAGATATCGTGCGGCGACCGGATGATCCCGACGGCCACCGTTCGTATTAAGGACGCGCAAGGCCGAGAGCTAGTCGACTCCTGTCATGGCACCGGCCCGGTGGATGCGGTCTATCGCGCCATCAATCGAATCGTCGACGTTGAGAACAGCCTGATCGAGTTCAATATTTCGGCGGTGACCCAGGGAATCGACGCGCTGGCGGATGTGACGATCCGTATTCAGCGTGGCAACGACATCTACACCGGCCGAGGAGCGAACACCGACATCGTGGTTGCCAGCGCCCGAGCGTATATGCACGCCCTGAACAAGCTGATCGACCGCGTCACGCCGAGCATGGCCGACCGGGAGACCGCCGGAGCGGTGTGAGGGGGGCAAGCAGCCGGCAATCGCCTTATTGGCAGGTCGGGGCTTTCCAAACGCGTTCACAAGGGTCGTACTCCTCAAGAATGAGGTTGCCGGCAAATTGACAAGGGCTGATTTCCTCGGGCGTTGGAGTGGGCGATCGCCGGATTGCCAGGAGCCTACCGTCGAGCATGAAGCTTTGCTCGACATGCTCGGCGAGGGCGCAGGCTACGAAGGTGGACGCGGCTGTTTGCGCCGCATTGACGGCACGGTCGATTCCCAATCCCGGACCCAGTTTGTCCGCTAAGGCCGAATCGTATATCCTTACCACCGTTCGCAGTTTCGGGTTGAAGGTCTCCGCCTGGTGCGCGATACGCAGACTAACCAGATCGTCGGTCGTGGTGACGATTACGACCCGGGCCTGCGCGAAGTTGGCCTGCTGCATTGCCGACTCACGGTTCGCATCGGCGATAATGACTTGAATGTGATCCTGAAGGCCGGGGATGGCTTCGTGCTCGGCGTCCTTCTCGATCACTACGACCGACTCTCCCGCTTTGTGCAGCTCCTCCGCCACGCGCGTACCCACGTCACCCAAGCCCACCACAACGATATGGTCGGTTAGCGGCGTTTTCCGGCGGCCGAGCGCCTGTTCAACGCGCGCAGTAACGATCCGGTCGGTAACGAGGCTGAAAAAGATTGCCACCAGGGCCACGCCAGAAACCATCACCACGCAGCCGAAAAGCTTAAGCCAATCGGGAGCATCGTGCAGAGTGTAGTCGCCGAATCCGACCGTGGTCATCATGGTAACCGCGAAATAGATCGAATCGACCCACGACGGATGGCCCGGCAGATACCCGTGGAAGACCAGGACGCTCGACAGAAACAGCCCGTGCAGAGCGATAAACGCGAATCGCAGCATTCCAGATGTACGACGCCACAGATCGACCGGCATCTGAAGGATAGCGACCGGTTTCGAGAGAATGCGGCGCAACCGTCGCCATGGCTTTCGGCGCTCCGAGCCGGACTCGCGCCCGGGAAGCAGCCCGTCCCGCCTCAGTCGCTCCGTTTCGTCGCGACCGGACATCGCCATAATTCGATCGCCCATGCAGAGCGGCCCCGAGATGTCCCGGGTTCCATCGTTCGCGCCCGTGCACAGAAGTCGAAGCGGAATAATGCGGTATTTCTCACAGAATTCAGCGCCGCTGGATTCCTGCTGACAGGCTCGCTCGCCCACTAGTATCTCAAATACGTTGAGGCGGACACCGGAGATATCGAACGTTCGCTTCATCTCCTCGCTCTGCGCCGCGGCAACGAACACCGGCGCCGTCAGAAATCCGGGGCTGAGCACGCTGCGAACGCGCATCTCCCGCTCCGCACGGTTGGCGAGGAACCGGTCGAAGATGCGGACGACGAGTGGCACGGCAGGGGCGAGCTTCTGAACATCGAGAGAGATTTCGATGTTGGTCAGGTCGTCGTCGGTGGCCACGATCACGGCCCGTGCGCGTTCTACTCCCGCGGCGGCCAGGCAGTTCGCATGGCGAGCGTCGCCAAGTACAAACCGTGAGGCATGTGTCTCAACGAACTCCTTCCACTCCGGCCGTATCTCCCGTGTTATTACGACAAACGTCTCATGAAATTGTGTCAGTATCTCGACTATCCGGTAGCCGACGTGGCCGAGGCCGCAAATGACAAAGTGATCTGATGGGGGCGTTTCCGAGTTCATAGGCTACAGTTTAGCGGCGGGCCGTGCAAATCCTCTGTTGACATTCGCACGGTCATCCGTCATAATGGCGGAACAATCGAATACCTTATGGTCGCGGGGCCGCTGATTGCAGCGGCCGTTTACGGGGGAAGTCCGGTGCAAATCCGGCACAGTCCCGCTGCGGTGATTTGGATTTTGGATTTTGGATTTTGGATTTTGGATTTTGTCTGCCATTCGGTGCGACTAATCCACAATCGGCAATCCAAAATCCAAAATCCTGAGAGTCCGAATGCCCGTCCGCGACTATCACGCGTTCCTCTTCGAGAGAAAGGGGGGTGATATCGTACACGCACGGAGAGCTTCGTGCGAACAGGTACTATTTTCGCCACCCAACGGGGTGGCGTTTTTGTTTGCCGGCCGGATCGGCCGATTAGAGAGGACGAGGTCATGACACTCAAAAGCCGCGAACGCGGTGGATTTACGCTCATAGAGCTGCTCGTGGTGATCGCAATTATTGCCATTCTTGCGGCGATCCTGTTTCCTGTTTTTGCGACCGCGCGGGAGAAGGCGCGGCAGGCGAGCTGCCAATCCAACCTGCGTCAACTCGGCATCGCGACTCTGATGTATACGCAGGACTACGACGAGACCTACCCGCTGTACCAGTATAGCGACTGCCAGGGTTTTACGTGCTTCCAGTATTGGTTTGGACTTCGGGTGGGAACGTCGTGGGACAAGACGAAGGGGCTGCTGTACCCCTACATGAAAAACGTGCAGGTGCAGCGCTGCCCGAGCTTTACGGGGCTGCCGAAGTTCGGGGATGGAAACGGATATGGCTACAACTGGGGCTATATCGGGTCGGACTACTATATGTCAAACGCCTGGCCGCCGTCAAACCCGGCGAGCCTGGCCAGCTTCAGCTCGACCGCCGACAAGATCATGTTTGCGGACGCGGGATTTGTAAATACGCCCTGGTACGGGGGGGACGGCTCGATTGTGGAAACCCCGGGCATTGACCCGCCGGGGAGCTGGTACGGCAATCCGACCATCGATTTCCGGCACGTGGACACCCGAAAAGACCTGAACACCGCCGCGCAGACCGTAACGCACCGAGGGTTTGCCAACATGCTCTGGGCGGACGGTCACGTCAAGGCGCTCAAGCAGACCTCCGTTACGGACGCCATGTTTACACGGCAGTAGGTCATTAATCCGGCCATGTGGCAGTCGCCATTTTGAACAGATCGTGGAGCATTACCGTGGCTATCGGATCGCTGCCCAGGTTGGGCAGCAGGTTGAACGTGGTGACGATCGGCTCGCCGCTGCCGATGGGCAGGCGCGCCACCAGGGCGGCGGGGTTATGGAGCCAGCCGACGAACCGTCCGGCGACGATGTTCTCGGTGAGCGGGCCGGTGAGCACTCTTTCGGGAACGATGGGCTCGTACTCGTAATCGAATCGGATGGTATCCGGCAGCGACGGGAAGTGCTCCGGCACAAACCAGGTTTTGGAGGAACGCCAGTCTACCCACCATCCGTTCGTGTTCCGCTCCAGCAGCCACAGGCCGAGTCCGCTTGTGACCGTGATGCTCTTGGGATGCGTCGCCACCAGCACGGCGCGCCCTTCATCGTGGAGGAAGCCTAAAACGGCAGGGTTCCATCTTGTCACGAGGCCCAGGGCGCCCGGCTCGGGCTGCGCCACTACACGGCAGCCGATTCCCGTAAGCAGCAACGACAGGCCGATCGCGCTCCCGAGCGGATCGTACAGCCAGACGGTCGTACCTTTTCCCAGGGTTCGGCTAATGGCGGGAGCGACGTCGATATTCTGGGAGTTGCGCGCGACAACGTTCCCCTCGGCATCGCGAAGTTTGAGCTGGATGACGTGTTTCCACGGACGAGCCACGGGAGGCGCGGCGATCCCTAACTGCGCGATCGGGTACGAACCGCACTTCGGTTCGACATCCAGCTTGT
>JAYTEU010000190.1:0-1873 GCA_043734985.1 Chthonomonadaceae bacterium | reverse complement strand
AGGATCGCGCGCTTGATGCCGCCGGCGTCGTCGGGATCGACCAGCGTGCCCAGACTCCCGTTCATCAATGCTTCCCTGCTCCCGTCCGCAAGACTTCCGATCACGGGGATGCCGCACGCCATGGCTTCCAGGAACACAAAGCCGAATCCTTCGCCGCAGCTCGGCATTACATACGCGTCGGCAAGCCGGTAATGATCCGCCTTCTCGGCCTCGTCGATCAACCCGGCAAAAACAACCCGGTCGGACACGCCCAGGCTTATGGCCTTTTCTTCGAGACGCCGGCGGTCGGTTCCGTCGCCCACAATGAGATATGCCACGTTGGGTATATCCAGACACAGCGTTGGCAGCAACTCCAGGACCTCGTCGAATCCCTTGTATCTCTCTTGGGAAACGATCCTCCCTAACGTCATCAGGACGACCCTGCCATCCAGACCATAGCGTTTCAGCATCGCCGGATCCTTCGGCCCGACCCCGTACAACCCGGCATGGATCGCATTCGGCAGCAGCACGAATTTCCAGTCCTCGCAGCCGGACCACGCCATGAACCTTTGCTTAGTGATTTCGCTGATCGATACGACCGCATCCACTCTGCGCGCGTAAAAATTGGCCAGGGTTCCGCTGGTTCGCTGCCACGCGTCAATGCCGTAAATCTCGAGCAGTATCGGGACACCGAACCACGAACGAAGAAGAAAACCCAGGGGCAGGAGGTTGATGTGCCCGCAAACAACCAGGTCGGTCCGCGGCCTTGCGATTGCGTATTTCAGCACAGTCGCCGCAAAGCGGATCTTGCTTCCGGCTGCGCTGGTCACATAGGTAAGCTTCCGGGGCAATCCCTCATACCGGCCGGGTGCATGACGGACGAACACCACGAGTTCCCCCACGGCTTCGTGCGCGCACAGGGCTGACAGAAAATCACGGTTGAAGTTCGCTATCCCGCCATGGCCGCCGAAGGCATCGGTGACCAGGGCCAATACGCGCTTTGGATTCTTCGGAGGCGGCAGGATTCTACGCGCCCATCCCCTGATGCCGCGCGGCACCGAGCTGCCGGAGCCCGCCTGCCGGAGCCAGTCGCGCACCGGGATCGAGAATCCTGTCTTGCGCCGTTCCGTTACCTGCTGTGGAAGAGGCCTCGCAGGTGCCCGCGCCATCTCCTGCTTGCTTGCATGGCCCCGGGCCGTCAAGGGAGCCAGATGCCGGAACAACTCGACATCGACCAGGGGCACGCGGATCTCGAGCGAATGGGCCATGCCCGCCCAATCGGAATCGCGCAGGAGCTGGTTGCGCATGTACCAGCTCAGCTCCAGCGCGGACACCTTCTGGAAATCCGAATCGACCCCACGCACGGTTTCTTCGAGACGCAGCAGGGTCTGCAGTTCATCCCAGCCTTGGCGCACAAGGTCACCGTCGAGAAATTCCGGCAGTTCCCAGGGCATGTACAAGCCGCGTCTGAGCAGGTAGCCGCCGGCGTAGCTCCCGCCGTATTCGAGCAACCCGGCGTATTTCGGCGAAGTAAAGTGTTTCAGCAGCGGTGCGCTCACGCGGCGAAATCCCCTGCCGACCCGCGGGAAGCGCGGCATCACGCCGAGCGCCCCGGTCATCAACGGCAGATCCCTGAAGCTCGGATAGCCGCCGAACAGCTCGTCCCCGCCCACGCCGGACAGGGCGACTTTCATGCCCGCCTCGGCGGCGGCGCGGCTGACGAAGTAGGTATTGACCCCGTCGATGGACGGTTGGTCCATCGCCTCGAGCATCGCGTCCATGTGAGCGGCGAAGTCGTTTCGCGAGACCCACTGGGTTCGATGCGAAGTGCCGTAGGTTCGCGCGACAAGCGACGCAAGCGGCGTTTCGTCGTCACCGGTACCGCGATATTCGT
>JAYTEU010000189.1:0-1538 GCA_043734985.1 Chthonomonadaceae bacterium | reverse complement strand
TGGCCGGAGACAGGGAGCGATGCATATCCGCCGGGATGGACGACTACATCAGCAAACCGGTCAGCATGGCTCTATTGCGCTCGACCCTGGAACGGTGGGTTAAGCGAACGGTTGCCACCCAAGAGTTCCAGACGCTCCCTTAAACGGTCCGGCGATGTCCGGCGTGATCCAGCGTGCCGTAGTAGCCGCCGGGTTTTGTATCCGTGGACAAAGCACTCGTCGACTCTGGAGGCATAGAAAGGCAGGTGATCGCGAAGGGCTGCGTAAGGCGGCGATGGTTCGCGGTAGCTCCAGGCGGCGTTTTCCGCGAGAAGCCCGCCGGCGCGAACGTGCCAGTATACGGCGCTACCCTTGAATTCGCAGAAACTGCCTCCGGTTCCCGGTGACAGGTTTTCCCATCGAATGTCTTCAGGCAGGATGTCGTAGATGGGCGGATGGCTGGTTTCGAGCAAACGCAGGCTGCAGCGGACGCAGGCTGCAGCGGACGCAGGCTGCGCGTGTTCTCCGCAATCACGACACCGCCAAATTTCACTTCAATTTTCTTCGCGCAAGGTTCGAGTCGCGGTGGACGCGGGTAGTCCCAGACGGACTCCTGGCCCGGACTTGGTTTAGCTCTGGTTTTCACGCTGGGCTCCACGCTGGTTCGACTCTGTTCATGGCCGTCTGATTCCCGGGCAGCAATCGAGGGGGCACACGTCGTGCGACGGGCCGAAAATGCCGAGAGCGAGACGGGGCGTTGCGCTGTCGATTCTTTCGAGAATCAATTCGCGGATCATGCGGAGGAAGTCCGGATGCGTGCCGACGGTTGCGGCACGTTCCATATGAATTCCCAGTTCAGCGCTAACGGCCGCTGCCTCGGTGTCCAGATCATAGAGGACTTCGAGATGGTCCGAGATGAAACCGATGGGAGAAATAACGACGCTGGCGTGCCCGGTGGCGTGCAAGGCGCGGAGGTGGTCGCGGATGTCCGGATCGAGCCAGCTCTGCGTTGGCGGGCCGCTGCGGCTCTGGTATACGAGCTTGAAATCGGAAATGCCCGCCGCGGAGGCCACTAGGCGGCAGGCTTCTTCAAGCTGCTTGACGTATTGGGAGGTATCGGCCATGGCCGTGGGGATGCTGTGGGCGGTGAAAGCGATGTGCGCGGTGGAGCGTTGATCCGCGGGAAGCTTCGCGAGTGCGACTTTTACATTTTCCGTTGCCGGCCCAACAAAACCGGGGTGATTGTAGAAGACGCGGAGTTTATCCACTTCCGGCGCGCCTTCGCCGGTTTCTGCCCGCGCGGCGATGATGTTCTCGCGATACTGCCGGCAGCCTGAATACGAACTGTACGCCGAGGTGAAGAACGCGATGGCGCGGCGGATACCGTCGGCGCGCATCTGGCGCAATGTATCGGCCAGCATGGGATGCCAGTTCCGATTGCCCCAGTAGATGGGCAGATGCGGGCCTTCGGCGGCGAGCAGATTTTCCAATCCGGCGATGAGTGCGCGGTTCTGATCGTTGATCGGGCTCTTGCCGCCGAAGTGGTAGTAGTGTTCGGC